>JAOUPA010000103.1 GCA_029880105.1 Gammaproteobacteria bacterium | reverse complement strand
TTTGTTTTTCGCCTGTCTCGAGGGTGAAACAGCCTTAGTTAAGGAGTGGTTCGATAATCGTCGATTCTCATCAGGTGAGTTGATGGCAGGTTATGAGCTGGAGGCGTGGCTGATTAATAAGCGGGGTCACCCGGCGCCGATTAATAAGGAATTTCTCGCACTGGCAGATAACGCCATGCTCAGCCCCGAGCTGGCAAAATTTAATATCGAGCTGAACGTTGAGCCGGAACGGTTACAAGGCAATGTCCTGTCAACATTTGAAGGCAGCCTGAACAGGTTGTGGTTGCAGTGCTCTACAACTGCCCAGTCGCTTGAGAGAGAGTTCCTGGGTATTGGCATACTGCCATCTTTACAGGATGATGATCTCACGCTGAAAAATATTTCGATGCTGGATCGTTACCGTGCACTGAATGAACAGGTACTACGTCAACGCAAGGGGCTGGGCATCAAGCTGGATATCAACGGCACAGAACATCTGCAGGTTATACACAAGGATGTCATGCTCGAGGCTGCGGCTACTTCATTGCAGATTCATATACAGGTGCCACAGGCGTTGGCAACGCGTTATTACAATGCATCAATTTTACTGTCAGCGCCGATGGTAGCGATCAGTGCTAATTCTCCCTGCCTGTTTGGCAAACGTTTATGGCAGGAGACGCGTATCCCTGTTTTTGAACAGGCTGTGCCCGCTGGTGGCTATGGTGGTGCTGCGGCGGGACCGGTGAAACGCGTGGGTTTTGGAACTGGTTACGCACGGGAATCACTGTATGAATGTTTTCTGGAAAACCTGGAACATTTTCCAGTATTGTTACCGGTACATTTTGAAGATGGCGCGGCTGAGTTAAAACACCTGCGCTTACAGAATGGCACCATATGGCGCTGGAACCGTCCGTTGATTGGTTTTGATCAGGATGGCTCGCCGCATCTTCGTATTGAACACCGGGTATGTGCAGCGGCACCGTCGATGCTGGATAATATTGCCAATATCGCCTTCTTCTATGGACTGGTTCATTATTATGCAAGCCATGAGCAGCCACCAGAGCAACAGATCTCCTTCGCGGATGTCAAACAGGACTTCTACCGCTGTGCGCAACTTGGCTTAAGACACAAAACCCGCTGGTTGGGTGGTGAAGTCAAATCGATGCAGGGAATCATACTGGATACATTACTGGAACAGTCCGAGATCGGCCTGAATAAACTGGGTGTCGTAGACAAGGATGTGCAGCGTTATCTTGCGATAGTTGAACAACGCGTCAGCCAGAATAAAACCGGTAGCCAGTGGCAGCTCGATTTTCTTAATGCGCATCAGGATGACAGTAATTTACTGACACTCACCTATCTGAATAATCAGAAAACAGGTAGGCCCGTACATGAATGGGATTTAGAGGTCTCACCATGTTGAATGAAATGACTTCGATACCGGAAGAGTTTCTCAGTGCCAGGGCTGAGGAGCTGCAGTCATTTTTAAAAAACCCTACGTTATTTCATCTCGGTGGTATTAATCCACAGCCGCTATTTATTTCTACATTGCTGCATGGTAATGAGACTACCGGTCTATACGCGATTCAGCGACTGCTAAAAAAATACAGGCAGCAGCCACTGCCGCGTGCTATTTCCCTGTTTGTCGGTAATATCGCGGCTGCCGCTGAAAATCAGCGTCACCTGGATAGCCAGGATGACTACAATCGAATCTGGCCTGGCTCTCATCATCGGGACTCACCAGAAAAAGATATGATGCAGGCGGTGACTCGCATTATGCGTAAGAAAAAACCTTTTGCCAGTATTGATATCCATAACAATACCGGAAGAAATCCGCATTACGCCTGCATCAATATCCTCAATCCTCACGGACTTGTGCTGGCATCAAAATTCAGTGATATTGCAGTTTATTTCACCAGCCCGAAAGGTGTGCAGTCATCGGCCTTCTCCGAGTTCTGCCCGTCGGTTGTGCTTGAGTGTGGTCAGTCGGGTGATCGCTCTGGCGAAGATCATGCGCTGGCTTATCTTGAAACAGTTTTGCAGCTGGAAGATTTGTCTGCACAGAATAGTAGTAACCTGAAGCTGTATCATACGGTGGCACGGGTGATCCTGCCGCAAACAGTGAGCCTGGGTGAAGTGAACGCGAACAATGACATTTGCCTGAATTCACGGTTAGAAGATAAGAACTTCCATCAGATCTGCCCCGGCACCGAATTTGCCGCAATCAATCCAGCAAGGGACAAACTGGTGCTGGTGAGCAGTGAAAGCGATGAAGATGTAACGGATGAATACCTGATGGTAGAAAATGATAAATTGATATTCAAAAAGAGTGTAACGCTCTCGATGTTTACCACCTGCGAAAAAGCCATCAGGCAGGATTGTATCTGTTACTTTATGGAAGAGCTCAGAGTGGGGTAGCTATGATTACACAGCCCTGGATCTAACCACGGCTATGTAATCAGGTATTAGTGCTGGTTGCGAGCCAGGGCAGCTCCCGGCTTGTTGGATTCGGGCAGGATAAAGGGTTTCTGAGCCAGCATCTTTTTGATGACATCACTTTTCAGTGGGCGGCCAAATAAATAGCCCTGCACTTCATTGCAATCAATTTCACGTAAGTAATCCAGCTGACGTTGGGTCTCGATGCCCTCGGCAATAACATTCAGTTTAAGACCCTTGGCCATAGCAACAATCGTATTCACGATGGTGTGGTCATTGCTGGAAAAGCGGTCTTCCTGCAGGAAAGTCTGGTCAATCTTTAATGTATGAATGGGTAGTTTGTGCAGATAGGTCAGTGATGAATAGCCGGTACCAAAGTCATCGATGGCAATAGTGATGCCCAGGTCGTGTAGCTTGTTGAGTTTTTTTATCACATCTTCCATATCGTCCATAATGGCATTTTCAGTGATCTCCAGTTCCAGGCAGCGCCCCGGTACATTGAATTCATTCAGTATCTGAGCAATTTCCTCGACGATATATTTTTCGCCCAGATGGCGTGCGGAGATATTCACCGACATACGAGTATAGGGCAGGCGGGCTATTCGCCATTTTGCAATTTCCGCAATAGCTTCTCTCAGTACCCAGTTTTCAATTTCTACAATCAGTCCAGTCTCTTCAGCAAAAGGTACAAAGTCGCCCGGATGTATGATGCCCTGTTCAGGATGCTGCCAGCGAAGCAGGGCCTCAACACCGCTGATTTCGCCAGATTTTACGTTTACCTGTGGCTGGTAATATAAACGGAACTCATTATTCTGTAATGCTCGATGAATGCCTGTCTCCATTGAAAGATTATTGAAGTAGGGTGTATCCATTTTGTCAGAGAAAAACTGGAATCCGTTTTTGCCCTGACCCTTAACGTGATACATGGCGATATCGGCATTCTTGATCAGCGCATCCATGTTATCACCATCACTTGGATAGAGCGAAATACCAATACTGGCACTGACATAAAGCTCGTGATTGTCGATAATGAACGGTTCTTTCAGGACGCGAGTAATTTTGCTGGCAATTTTTTTTGCGTCAGCTTTCCGGTTGGTAATTTTGGGCAATAGCAGGGTGAATTCATCGCCACCAAATCGCGCTAATGTATCGCCTTCGCGTAAACAGCCTTTCAGCCGGATGCTGACCTGCTGCAGGAGTTCATCACCAATAAGGTGGCCCAGGCTGTCATTAATATTTTTGAAGCGGTCAAGGTCAAGAAACATAACCGCCAGCATTTCTTTCTCACGTCTGGCATGACTGATAGCAAGGCTGAGGCGGTCACGTAATAGTGCGCGATTGGGCAGGCCGGTGAGGAGATCATGGTAAGCCTGAAAGGTAATGGTCTGCTCGGCCTGCTTTCGTTCGGTAATATCGCGGGCTACGCCATAGGTACCGAGATAATCATTATTTTTTATCGAACCGGTGTAGATGCCCATAGAGCTAAGCTCAATGGGCAGGGTTTTATTTTCAAAATGTTTGGACTTCTCCTTGTTCTTGCATTTGAGGCGAAGCTCAATATTGTGTGAGGCCCGCTCGCCAACACGGCGTTCGTTGAAAACGTACCTGGCCTGTTCGAAGTCATCCTGATGCACCAGTATTGAATAATGCTTGCCAATGAGTTCTTTCGAGCTAAAGCCAAGCAGGCTCTCGATGCGTTCATTGATAAAGGTAAAGTGTCCCTGGGGATCGAGAATATAAATAATATCGGGGGAGGTATTCACCAGGTAACGATGTAGTCGCTCGGATTCCTTTAGCTGTTTTTGCATCAGCGAATTTTGTTTTTCCAGCTGCTTTTCCTTGAGCGCATTTTTAACCGTGATCAAAAGATCCTCGGTCTTGTAGGGTTTGCACAGAAAATCGTAACTGCCACCCGAACAGGCCTTGCGTGCTGCTTCGAATGAAGTCTCACCGCTAATAATAACTACCGCAGGTTTGTATTTGATCGTCTGGATATGCTGCATGACATCGTAGCCATTAACGTCAGGCATATGCAGGTCTAGCAGCACCAGGTCATAATCTTTTCTATTGATGCAACAAATTGCTTCTTCACCACCTATTGCAGTGTCGGACTGGTAGCCGTGAGCGGCCAGAAGTGTTTTTAAGCTACTGAGAAGGACAGTGTCATCGTCCACAAGCAGGATGTTCTGTTCGATTTTGTTCATTTTTATACTCTAATAGCGCAAAGGCATTAGTGCCTTTGTTCTTGTTATTATTTTGCACACATCTAGAGTAGTGCTTTTTGTCTCATTTGTTCGGCAGCAGAATCTGGAAACTGGTGCCTTTATTATTAGTTCTACAACTTATAGAGCCATTCATTTCACCAACCAGTTTCCTGACGATGCTCAGGCCAATACCTGCGTGTCCGTCACCTTTGTCGGACTGAACCGGTTTAAATAACTGGTTTAGTACCTCGGCACGAATACCCGGACCATTGTCCGTAATGGATATCTCTATAAATGTTTTACCATCCACATTAACCTGACCCTGAGTGTAGACCATAATTTTGCCTTTTGCAGGCAATGCCTCGGCGGCATTTTTTACCAGGTTGGTGAATATCTGTTTGAGTGCATCGGCATTGCAGCTTATCGCCTCGAGCTCACTATCCAGATTGAGTTTCAGCTGGATGCTCTGGTTCGCCAGTATCGAGGTCTCGAACACCGTGCCAAGTTCACTAATCAGTGCATTAATATCGACGGTGGTTTTATTACCAGTATTATTTTTTGGTGTTTTCAGGCGCTGCAGAATATCGCTGACCCGGCGAATTTCGCTTTTAATGGTTTCGATATCGGCATGCGCGCGATTTTCATCGCCGAGTTTCAGGCTGAGTATTTCCAGGTAATTGTTAATAATACTGAGAGGATTACCGGCCTCGTGGATGACTTCACGAATATGCGTCTCGTAATCGATATGTCCAACTTCTTCATCATGTGTCTGACGGTAATAGAGTATGTGGGCAATTTCCCGGCTGTAGTGCTGGACCAGTGCCAGTCTTTTCCACAATGACTCCTGCTGTGCGTGATCGACGGCAAAAACCAGCACGCCGAGGCTTTGCTGGTGGCTGATTAGTGGTAGACAGACCATGCCGAGGCTCGTTGTTGCGGAGCACAGCTGCTGGTCGACAATACTGAGCTGGCTGTATTCACGAGTGAATGAGTGTAGTGATTCCTTCCTGAGCAGGCAGTCGCTGATGATGCTGCGATTTTCCTTCAGCGGAATGATCAGCTCATTGAGATGACGCTGGCCAGCGTGAGAAACGGCGCGAACCTCGGTGTTGTCGGTGTCGCGCAGAAAAACAAGCTGGTGCTCGATATCGAACAGCAGCCTGCTGTATTGCTCGATGGCGGCAAGCAGCTCAGTTGTATTGCTGGTTCGGGCACACTGCTGGTGCAGGCCATCAAGCAGGCCGTGGTATTTAATCTGTTCCTGTAACTGTTTCTGGACATACTCGGTACGTGCACGAATGACGCGGGCATTTTCATCGTCGCCCTCCTCGTCATCCAGGTCAATTTCAAACTCTACCGTGCAGTCATTCAGGTAGATATTGGCATCGCTTAGCGTTTTGATCACCACCGAGCGGCTGAAGCCAAACAGCTGATCGGCGTGATCGAAAATATCATTCTTGGCACTTTTATCATGCTGGTTGAAATCGGTGCTACAGATGCGATTGGCAAGGTGCACAATCCTGACCAGCGGGTGCGCATCGACGATGCGCTCGACCGGTTCGTGGTGGTACAGGATGGCATCACTGAAAAAAGAGCTGGCCTGATAATTTCGTAGCAGCTCGGCACCGAGGTGCAGGTGGTTACAGGAAAACTCGCTGTTCTCAAGATCGTGCAGCACACTACCGTCATCATGGTCGGCGTAGATATTGCTATAAATATCGGGATAGGCACTGTGTAATACCAGCTGGCCGATATCGTGCAATAAACCGGCTGCATAGGCCTCATCGGGCGACGGGTAACCACTCTGCTCAGCGAGGGCCCGGGCAATGTCGGCGCAGAGCAGGGCATGCTGCCAGTGCTGTTTCAGAAACCGGTTCTGCTCCTGGGTATTACTATTATTTCCAGAGAAGTACTGCTGCGTCGTGGCAGTAATGGCCAGGTTATTTAAGGTGTGTTCATCGAGTCGTTGCAGTGCCTGTAGTGAGCCCTCGGTATTGTCATTGCCGGGCTGGCTAATGGCGAGCAGGCGCAGGCGAAGTGCAGGGTCTTTTTCTAGGTGGTTGGCAAATTTTTCGAGGGAGTCGGGGG
>JAOUPA010000017.1 GCA_029880105.1 Gammaproteobacteria bacterium | reverse complement strand
GGACGGTAATCTGACAACCAGTATTGTGGTAAATAACCCGGTGAATACCGCTGTTGCCGGTACCTATAGCGTGACCTATAACGTGACAGATTCCAATGGTAATGCGGCTGTTACTGTGACACGTACCGTTTATGTTTTTGATCCTAATGTGGTATCAGGTATCCTGAAAATATACGATCCTGTTGGTGGGTTAATGACCTCAGATTCTACTGTAGTGGCCTCGATAGTTTATCCCGGGTCAGGTAGCACAATCGCCAGCCCAACACCGTTCTTTGGTTTTCTCTGGAAAGTCCATGATGTTAATACCTATCGGAACGGTACCTACACCATTGATACTATCCAGGGTGGTAGCTATACCTTTACTGTAGGCGTAGGGCAGATTGGCGTGCACATGCTAATTGATTGGGGTATTAATACGAATCTTGATGTGATTAACGTATGGGATGTCACGTCAGTAGGAGGTATTGTTAACTACACTTCTACCGATTGGGATGGTGATGGTATTCCGGGTAGTGGCATGATTGATGGGCCTTTCCCTGGGTTTAATATCAATTTCGATTTGGCAGGTGCTACCCTGCCAGAGATACCTGTAGGCAATACGCCTCCTGATATTTTCATGAATGGTGCTTCTTCGCTGACTGTTTATTTAGGTTCTGAATTTGTTGATCCGGGAGCCACGGCCAGTGATGTCGAAGATGGAGATTTGACTGCGAGTATGGTGATCACCAGTACGGTCGATACTTCGACTGTGGGTAAATATACTGTGACTTACACCGTGATGGATACAACCGGTTATCCTGTTTCATTGATTCGTCGTGTGTCAGTTGTTGCAGCAGATATTGATGGTGATGGTGTCCTGTATGTAAATGATAACTGTACGGATACCACTAACGCTGATCAGCGAGACACCGATGCTGATGGCTTTGGTAATATGTGCGATTCAGATCTTAATGGTGATGGTATCGTCAATTCTTTAGATCTAGGTTTGTTTAAGCAAACGATGTTTAGTGCAAACCTGGATGCCGATATAGACGGAAATGGTATTGTTAATTCTCTAGATATCGGTCTGTTTAAGCAGATGTATATGCAGGAGCCTGGTCCGAGTGGGCTTAAGTAGTGATACATAGTTAATTTAAAATAAAAAAAGTCCTGCTGTTTTCAGCGGGGCTTTTTTTTCGATATTAAAAAGGAGGGAATTTAAATGAAATTAAAAGCCTATGCTATTTTTCTCAGTTTGCTTATTGCAAGTTCAGTCCATGCTGAAATTATTACCAAAGATATCGACTATCAACAGGGTGATACCACGATGAAAGGTATGCTCGCCTATGATGATGCAATTGAGGGCAGACGTCCCGGAGTGCTGATTGTGCACGAGTGGTGGGGTCACAATAAACATGCGCGTGATAAAGCGACCATGCTGGCTAAGGAAGGTTATGTTGCTTTCGCGATAGATATGTATGGTGATGGTAAGACCGCTGATCATCCAGAGGATGCAGGTAAATTCTCCAGCGCGGTAGCAAACAATATGCCGCTGGCCAAAGCGCGTTTTGAGGCGGCGATAGATGTGCTCAAGGCCCAATCTAATGTTGCGGGCGATAAGCTCGCAGCAATGGGTTACTGCTTTGGTGGTGGCGTGGTTTTGAATATGGTGCGAATGGGTTTGGAACTAAAAGGCGTGTCCAGTTTTCATGGCAGTATCGCGACCAAGAACCCGGTAAAGAAAGGTGATATCAAGGCAGCCGTTAGGGTGTTCAATGGTGCGGCAGATCCTTTTGTTAAAGAAGAGCAGGTTGCCGCGCTAAAAGAAGAAATGAAAAATGCGGGTGTCGATTTTGAGTTTGTTAATTACCTGGGAGTTAAGCATAGCTTCACTAACCCTGACGCCGATGAAAATGGTAAGAAGTTTGGCTTGCCACTGGAATACAATGCTGAAGCAGACAGCGATTCATGGCAGAAGAACCTTGAGTTCTTCAAAGAAATTTTCTCAAAATAGTTAATGAATAAAACATGTGAGAAATAAGATCAAATTTTGTTGGCGTAATATTTTTTTTGATAAGGGATGTAGTATGGAAAACAAGAAATGCATACAGGTATTCGGCGCTAGCCTGATGTTCTTATTGTTAAGTAACTTTGTTATGGCTGAAAGTTATCTGGGGTTTGGTGCCGGTGAGGCATCCAGTGATTTAAAGCCACTTTTTGGTACGCAGGAACTTGAAGATAGCCCAATGCTTAAGGTGTTTCTTGGTTTTCGTACAGATGATCATGCTCTTGAAGTTGATATCTCGGTGGGTACGTTTGACTGGGTTAATTCAAGCCTTAACTCACATACAATTGTTAATGTCTCGGGCAATGTTGTTGGCTTTATACCGATGGGTGAGACTTTTGAGCTATTTGGAAAAATTGGTGTAAATTTGTCGAGCACTACGGTTGAGTTTCTTGGTGAAACTTACGAAGGCGAGAGTGGTATCGGTTTAAGTTATGGCGGTGGTTTGCTGCTGAACTTTACAGAAAAGTTTGCTTTACGTGCCGAGTATCAGGGTGTCACCGGTATTGATGATGGTGTCGATAGCGGTTCTCTTGACTGGCTGAGCTTGCAGGCAGTGTTTACTTTTTAAGGACAGTCAGCTTTAAGAAAGCTGGCTGCATTGTTTAAGCTTAATTGCTGGCCCAGTCACGTGCATCTTTCATGGTCTGGAAAATCTCACATATAAACTGGTTGTCTTTCATTTCTGCACGGTAACCTTCGGCCAGAACAATCTGTTCTGGCTGAGTGACCAGTATAGCGATTTTTAGCGAGGCTCTTTTTTCGGCAGCCCGTTTATCAGTCTCCGCATAGATATCCGTATGTTCTTTTTCTATGGCATGGCCGGTGACTTCTGTGAAGTCATTGATGATGTATTTAATTGCCTTAAACGCAGGTTGTACCTGTAGGCCAAAATTGGACTCCAGGATTTCATAGCCGGTTATTTTTCCCGTGAATTTTCTGTACAGGCCATCCTTTTCCCAATGATTGGTGTATGGCATAAGTTTTTAATTGGTGTTTGTGTGCAGCAGGAAACCTGATTAAGGATAACCGGGCCTCCTGCTGTGTTTAGCTATAATGGCTTAACAGGTCGTATTGACTAATCCAGAACGTGTGAAACCAGGCCATCAGCCAGTTTTGGTTCAAACCAGGTGGATTTCGGTGGCATCACTTCATTGGCATCGGCGACAGCCATCAGTGCTTCCATGCGCGTAGGGTAGAGTGAAAAGGCAATCGCCATCTCGCCACTATTGACGCGTTTTTCCAGCTCACCCAGACCACGAATACCACCAACGAAGTCGATGCGGTCATCGGTACGTGGGTCAGAGATACCGAGGATCGGCTCGATCAGGTTATCGGCCAGCAGGCTGACATCCAGTGAAGCAACCGGGTCATTTGGAATTAAATCAGTATTGATGTTCAGGCGGTACCACTGACCATCGACATACATACCAAACTCGGTGGGCTTGCTCGGTGACACGGTGGCATCTTCTACTTTTACTTCAAACTTGCCTTCGAGTTTTGCCAGCAGCTCATCCTTGCTCAACCCGTTCAGGTCTTTAATGACACGATTGTAGTCCAGGATTTTCATCTGGTTGTGCGGGTAGATCACCGACAGGAAGTAGTCACTGTTCTGGTTGCCGTCACCGCCCTTGCTTTTGGCTACGCGTGAGGCCGAGGCTGAACGGTGGTGTCCATCGGCGATATAGATTGCATCCATGGCATCAAAACCCGCACTGATTTTGGCGATGGTGTCTTCATCATCAATGATCCAGAAAGTATGCTGCACGCCATCGTCAGCGGTGACATCAACCAGTGGTTCGGTTCTGGCGATGTTTTCCAGAATCGCATCCATGTCAGGCTGTGATTTATAGGCCAGTAGCACCGGGCCAGTCTGTGCATTCAGTGCCTCGATCTGGCGCACACGGTCATCCTCCTTTGCAGGACGGGTGAATTCGTGTTTACGGATGCGGTTAGTGTCATAGTCAGCGACCGAAGCGGCGGCGACCAGACCAATCTGTGAATGGCCATTCATGATCAGGCGATAGGCGTAGTAGCAGTCCTTGTCGTCACGAATCAGGATGCCTTCGTCCAGCATCTTCTGCAGGTTTTCGGCGGACTTGGCGTAGACCGCAGGATCATAGGGGTCGGTGTCTTCCGGTAGGTCGATCTCAGCCTTGGAGATATGCAGAAAGCTCCATGGTTTACCCTTGGCACGCTCCCGGGCCTCGGCAGAGTTCAGGACATCGTAGGGAGGTGCGACAACTTCTTCAGCGCGTTCTGGAACAGGGCGTAAACCGGCAAAAGGGCGAATTAAAGGCATGGTCTTATCTTCATAAATTTTATGGAAGGCGAATTATACAGCGAAGCAGCGCGGAAGGCATATCCACATGGCGTGAGTGCGCTTTTGCTATCCTGTCGGTGGTAGAATGCACGCCATGAAAAAAGTAGAGTTACTCAGCCCTGCGGGCACCATCAAGAATATGCGTTACGCCTTCGCCTATGGTGCGGATGCGGTCTATGCCGGCCAACCGCGCTATAGCCTGCGCGTACGCAATAACGATTTTAAAGATGAAAATCTTGCCATTGGTATTAAAGAGGCACACGACCTGGGCAAGAAATTTTTCCTGACCTCGAACCTGATGCCGCACAATAGCAAGGTAAAAACCTACCTGCAGGACCTGGCGCCGGTGATCGAGATGGGTCCTGATGCGCTGATCATGGCCGACCCTGGCCTGATTATGATGGTGCGTGAAAAGTGGCCGGAGATGCCGATTCATCTTTCAGTGCAGGCCAATACGGTCAATTACGCCACGGTCAAATTCTGGCAGCGCGAAGGCATCGAGCGTGTCATCCTGTCGCGCGAGCTGTCACTCGATGAGGTTGCCGAGATTCGCCAGCAGTGTCCCGATGTTGAATTAGAGGTCTTTGTGCACGGTGCCCTGTGCATTGCCTATTCCGGTCGCTGTCTGCTCTCGGGTTATTTCAACCACCGCGACCCTAATCAGGGGACCTGTACCAACTCCTGCCGCTGGGACTACAAAACTATTCCTGCCGAAGAAAATGCCGAAGGTGTATACAGGCCTGCCGAGCAAAAAGTAAGTGTTGCTGAAATTGGTAATGGCGTACGCGATGCCCGTGCCGATGATGTCTACCTGCTTGAAGAAGCGGGTCGCCCGGGAGAGTTGATGCCAGTGATGGAAGACGAACATGGCACCTATATTATGAACTCCAAGGATCTGCGCGCCGTTGAGCATGTGCAGAGGCTGGTTGATATTGGTGTCGACTGCCTGAAGATCGAAGGCCGCACCAAATCGCATTATTACGTGGCACGCACTACACAGGCCTATCGCCTTGCAATTGATGCGGCTGAGCGTGGTGAGCCGTTTAACCCGGCACTGCTGGGTGACCTTGAAAATCTGGCCAATCGCGGTTACACCGATGGCTTCTTCGAGCGTCATCATACCCATGAATACCAGAACTACATCGATAGCCACTCCAAGAGTCGCCAGCAGTCTTTTGTTGGTGAGATTCTTTCTTACGATACGGCCACGGGTGTTGCTGAAATCGATGTCAAAAACAAATTCAGCATTGGCGACAAACTCGAACTTGTCACACCCGAAGGCAATCGCGACATTATCGTTGAAGATATGGAAGATAAGTATGGTAAAAAAGTTGAGGCGGCTCTGGGTAGCGGTTATTTTGTGAAAATGCGCCTGCCTGAAGGTACTACTGAGAAAAGCCTGCTGGCCAGATATATTTAGCCAGATTTTCTTAATAAAGAACTTGAGTTGATTGAATCACTGGTTGGTCGTAATGTGTCATTTGCTTTGAGTGGTGGTTACGATTCTTTAAGAAAGATAAATTTCTAACTATTAGTTAAATGTAAGGTTAAATATAAAGCCGTTTCTAAATATGCGCTCATTAATTATTTTATCTTTAGCCATGTTTGTCGAAATAATGTCGGCATCAATAGTTTTAGCTGCGCCTACTGCACTTAAACCACTCGCAGTTGTGCATGATCAAATGACAATTGAATTTGCACCGAGAACACCTGCACAAATGGGCTCGTTTTACGAGGCGCGTGGTTTTCCAAAGGCGATGCGTGATATTCTTTATCAGCAATGTTTTATCACCGTTAGTGTGAATAACATCAGTCAGGAAAAAATCTGGCTGGATCTGGTGGACTGGAAATTTAGCGTTGATGGTGAACCGCTGAAGCGCGAACACCGCGATTACTGGAAACAGCGCTGGCAGGCCATGGGTATACCGTTGTCTTATCAATCGACTTTTCGCTGGACTTTAATTCCTGAGACACTGGACTATCTTCCGGGCGAACAGGAGGGCGGCAATCTGGTGCTGCCTCGTGTCAAAGGCAAAATTACCCTGGATGCGAAATTCAAAACAGGTGAAGACAAACAGGGTGAAGTCATAGAGATTCACTATGACCAACTATATTGCGCTGAGAACCCACCATGAGCCAATCTTCTTTATTAACATTAGTGCGCCATCTGTTACTGGTTTTATTTTGCATCATATCGCTGTCTGCATTCGCTGACGAAGCCAGGCTACCATTTGGTATTCGTGCCTACGATATTGGGATGGCACCGAATTTTGAACTGGATGATATCGATGGTGAGCACTTTGAACTGAATAGCACACGTGGGCAGTGGGTGTTTTTGCATTTCTGGGCAAGCTGGTGTGGCCCGTGTCGTGAAGAGATGCCAACGATCCAGGCACTGTCTGAAGTGATTGATCAAGAAAAAATTCATTTTGTGCTGGTAAACACGGCAGAAAATGAAGATACGGTTTTTAATTTTCTGGGTGTGGTTGCGCCCAACCTGAGTAGTATGCTGGATGCCAGTGGTCAGGTTACTGAAGTCTGGAAGCCGCGCGGCCTGCCGACCACTTTCCTGATAGACCCTGAGGGCAGGGTGCGCTATCAGGCCATTGGTGGCCGTGAATGGAACCAGGAGTTGTATCTGCAATTTATACAATCGTTGATTAAACCCTTATAATTACAGTACTAATTAAAAATATTTAGACAGAGTCTAGTTTTTGAGACGTTTTAGTTTATAATACTGATCTTATTTCTAACCCAACAAATAGGAGCCTGACATGGCTGTATTAGTAGGACGTGAAGCCCCGGATTTTACTGCGGCGGCTGTTTTAGGTAGCGGCGAAATCGTTGATAGTTACAATTTCAAGAGTGCCACCAAGGGCAAATATGCCGTTGTATTCTTCTACCCGCTGGATTTCACCTTTGTGTGTCCTTCAGAACTGATCGCCTTCGATCACCGTCTGGCAGAATTTACCAGCCGTGGTGTTGAAGTTATCGGTGTCTCTATCGATTCACACTTTGCGCACAATGCATGGCGCAACACACCAATCAACAATGGTGGTATCGGTCCAGTTAAATACACACTGGTGGCTGATATGACCCATGCCATCTGTAAGGCTTACGATGTTGAAACACCTGATGGTGCGGTAGCATTCCGTGGTTCATTCCTGATCGATAAAGAAGGTATGGTTCGTCACCAGGTAGTTAACGATCTGCCTTTAGGCCGTAACGTTGATGAAATGCTGCGCATGATCGACGCCCTGCAGTTCCACGAAGAGCACGGTGAAGTATGCCCAGCCGGCTGGAACAAAGGTGACAAGGGTATGAATGCAACTCCCGATGGTGTTGCTGCGTACCTGGCAGCAGAGGCTGACAAGCTCTAATCGAGTTTTCATCTTGCCGATAAAAAAAGCCCGCTAATGCGGGCTTTTTTTATTTGTGCAATCACTGCTGCACTTTTTTGATTCAGGGCGTTTTTTTAGGCATTAATTCGGGTACACTCAAACTGAAGATATAAGAACATGGGGAAGGGAGTGCTAATGCCATTATCTGAAACTGTTCTCGTCATCATGGCGTTGCTGGCTACCGGCATCGTCGCCTCGGGTGTGTTTCGTAAGCTACCCATTCCTTATACTGTTATTCTTATCGTCATTGGTATCGTGCTCGGGCGATTATCTGAGCACTGGCATCCATTAGAACCGCTGCAGCATTTTCACCTGACCCCCGACCTTGTACTTTTTATTTTCCTGCCAGCGCTGATTTTTGAATCGGGGCTGAATCTCAATGCGCGGCAACTGATTAAGGATATTGCGCCGGTGTTGATGCTGGCGGTGCCTGCCTTGCTGATTTCCACGGCATTAATTGGTACCGGCTTATGGCTGGTGCTGCCGATTGACCTGATGGTGGCGCTGTTGTTTGGCGCACTGATATCCGCCACCGACCCGGTCGCGGTCATTGCACTGTTCAAGGAACTGGGTACGCCCGAGCGCCTGACTGTACTGGTTGAAGGCGAGTCATTGCTCAATGATGCCACCGCGATTGTTGTCGTCAGTATTTTGCTGGGGCTGTATGCGGCCTCGACGGCCAGCGGCCTGGATATTGCCAGCACTGCAGTCAGCCAGTTCATGGTGGTGTTTTTCGGCGGAGCACTGGTCGGTGCTATTTTTGGTGCCATGATTAGCTGGATGATGACGCGCTTTGCACATGAGTCCAGCGCGGTGCTGATACTCTCGCTGGTGCTGGCCTATGTCTCATTTGTGGTTGCCGAGCACGACCTGCACGTCTCCGGGGTGATGGCCGTGGTTGCCTGCGCCATTGTCTTTGGTATATTTGGTGTGCCGCGGCTGTCGCGTGAAACCGTTGAGGTCATGCACGAAACCTGGGAATTCATCGCACACATCTGTAACACACTGCTGTTCATGTTCGTTGGTATGCTGGTTGACTTTGCTAGCCTTGTCGGTGATATCTGGTATATCCTGCTTGCCGTTGTACTGGTGCAGGCGAGTCGTGCTGCGCTGATCTACAGCTCTGTACCGCTCACGGAAAAAATCTTCAAGCTGCCGCATGTCACGCTGGGTGAGCGTCACATTATGTTCTGGGGAGGGCTCAAGGGTGGCCTGGCGATAGCAATCGTGTTGTCCTTGCCCATTGATTTACCCAACCGTGAACTGCTGATCCACCTGACACTGGGTGTTGTGTTGTTCACCATGCTGGTCAATGCGCCTACCATCCGCCCACTAATACGTTCACTGGGCATCGACAAACTGAGTGTGGATGAACTCGCCGAGGTCAAGCGCGGTGTTATAGGTGCCAGCCACGAGGCTGATAGAATTCTCAACCGCTTTCGTGCCTCGGGCCTATTGAGTAAGGCCGGGCTGCACACCGTCAGGGATGAAACTAGCGGGATACTCAATCAGTGGCTACCAGAAGTGATTGGCAACGATGAATTGCGCCACCATCGCCTGAATGCACTCAATACCGAGATGCAGGAAATGGATGACCTGTTCAAGGCCGGTGTGCTCAACCAGTATTCCTATCTCGATCTACGCGGCGAGATTATGCGCAAACGCGATCACATTGTTACCGAGCACCGTGTTACTGGTATGCATATATTAGGACGACGGGATAATTTTTTTATACGTGTTGAAAACATGCTGGTCAGGCAGTTGCGTGAAAAGGACTGGGCCGCTGCCTTTCTTTCCTATTACCAGAACCGCCGCCTGTCGAGTCACCTGATGCGCGATATTGCGCGCATCCTGATGGCTGAGGCTGCCATAGAAAGTTTACGTAATGATGAAAGCATCAGTCCTGAGCACCGTGAGAAAATTGAACTGATTTATGCTCGACAGCTGGCATTTTTCCGTGAACACATTTCAGATACGCGCAACTCCTTCCCCGAATTTTTTGAGCGATTCGAGTCGCGCCTCTGTACACGATCGGCACTGGTTGCAGCCTCACATCATATCGAAGAGGTCTTTCACCACGGCAATATCACCACCAAGGTATATGTCTACCTGGATCAACGTCTGCACCATGCCATCGAAGCAATCAGGCCAATTGCTGAACCGCTGCAGGCGCTGGAATCGAGGGACCTGATCGAGATGGTGCCACTGTTCGAAGATTTGCCAGAGGCAGTGCTGCACAAAATTGCGCAGAGATCGAGGCTGGTCAATTACCTCGAAGGTGACACCATCATCGGCACCGGTGAGCAGGGCGATGCCCTGTACGTGGTCGCGAGAGGCAGGCTGGAGGCATTGTTGAAGCATGATGGTGAAGAGCAGAAACTGGGTGAGCTCGGTGCGGGTGAATTCTTTGGTGAAATGGCCTTGCTTGGTGACAGTGTGCGCAAGGCAGATGTTCGGGCGATCAGTTCATGCACGCTGTTACGTATTAACAGTAAGGATGTCATGGAGGTTGCGGCGCGGCATCCGGAGATTTCGGCGCGGCTGGAGCTGGTCAAGATGGAGCGCTCTACTTAAGGATGTTATTCCTGGCTATTGCTACCTGTTCACAACTTTTTGGGGTGAATATAGTGTGGCCTCAGATGCGGCTTTCTACCGTGTTATCAAAAAAAGCACGACCTGTCTGTATAATTTTATTGATTCAATGTGGCCTGATTGCTGTTATTGATGTGCATTGCAATGCTGCTCTCGCCAGATGATAATTCGGGCAAGGTGATGTAACGATGTCTTATTTGATCATTATTTATGGCTGAAAAATTCAACAGGGACAGTGAGCACAGAAAATAGTCTGCACAGAGGTAAGGGGTGAGAAATATAAAGGTGTTACTGGCAGCCTGGCTGCTATGTTTTTCAAGCCAGGCCTGGTCGGCTGATTTTTTTGATCTTTTTTTTGGCGATTTTGAAGAAGAGCTGATAGCGGCACGTGATGAGGGCAAGCAGGGCGTATTTGTCTTTTTTGAAATGGATGACTGTCCATTCTGTCAGCGTATGCAGGAGACAATCCTGCGTGAGGCGGATGTGATTGCGTATTTCCAGCAGCATTTTAAAAACCACCATTTTAATATTCTGAGTAGCACCAGTGTTATCGATTTCGATGGTAAGGAATTTGAAACCGGCAAGGAAATGGCAGAAAAAAAATACCGGGTCAGGGCGACACCGGTCATGATTTTTTTCGACCTTGAAGGCAGGCCTGTGGTGCGCTTTACCGGCCCGACTACAAGCAAAGAAGAGTTTTTGCTGCTCGGTGAATTCTTTGTCAGTGGTAGCTATAAAACGATGCCGTTTACCCGCTACAAGCGCACCAGGTCTCAATAACCCGGCAATGAACCATCCGTTATGAAACGACCTGGCTTAATTGCGCTCACCTGCTGGCTTTATGCCGCAGCCATTCCGGCACTGGAACTGGCACCTTTGCCCGCGCCGTTGACGTTAGAGTATGTGCTCAACCTGCCGACACACATGAGCCCGGCCTTTATGCGCCAGCAGGCGCAGCTGTTGCAGGCACAGGCGCAGCTGACACAGGCCGCCGCACAGGATAACCTGAACTTCGAACTGCAGGGCCGTCTGGGCAAGCGCGAGTTTCTTAACGAGGAGCAGGACTACAACCTCGCTGCCTTACACCTGGGCATGCCGCTGTATGACTTTGGTCGTTCGGACTCCGACGCGCAGGCCTGGTCACTGGATGCCAAAGCCAGTGAATATCGAATGAAGACGATTGAGCAGCAATTTCGCCTCGACCTGATGCACGCCTATTTTGAGGTGCTGCTGGCCGATGCACGCTACCGTATTGAAAATGAGGCCATGGCCATCGCCTATGTCACCATGGATAGAATTCGTGATGAGCATGAGCTGGGCCAGGCCTCGGACACCGAGTTGTATGAGGCAGAAAAAAACTACCAGCAGGCACTGCTCAAGCGTCAGCGCGCCCAGGCCGATTTACGTCGCCTGCCAAAGCTACTGGCCAATGCCATGGGCCGACCGGATGAGATTGTCCCGGACCTGGCACTGCCAGACCTGTCCGGCCTGCCCGAGACACTACTGGAACTGGAACACTACCTGAAGCTTGCGCTTGCCAATAATCCAGAGATCCTGGCGGCCAGGCAGGCCTATGATGCCAGCCAGTACCGTGTTGCCGTTGTCCAGGCGGAAACGGGCCCGGCGATACGGGCCGATGCCTGGCTGGGCCAGTTGTCCAGCTACCCGGAAGTGCGTGAAGGTAACTGGCATGCCGAGGTCTCGATTAACATCCCGCTGTATGATGGTGGCCTGGGCAAATCCCGGGTCGATCGTGAGCGCGCGCAAAGCTTGCAGACCCGCGCCGATATTTCTGAGATCGAACAGCGAATCCGTGAGCAGGTAATGAACCTGTATTTTGAACTGGAGCTGCTGGCGGTAGAAAAACAGGCGGTGGTGGCAAGCCAGACTGCGGCCGACGCCAATCTGGATTACAAACGTGCCCTGTATGAAAATGAACAGCAGACCGATCTGGGCGATGCCATGGTACGTATTTCACAAATGCATTATGAGGCCCTGGCGTTTGACCTGAATCGAGCACTCATGTGGTCAAAGATGCAGGCGCTAATCGGGGTGGCAAACCTGGCCGAACTGGCCGTTCAGAAACAGGAGTAGCGATGAAGAAATTAAACACATTGTTAGCCGTACTCATGCTTGCCGGCAATGCACACGCCGATGAAATCAAAGTGGGTGCGCTGGTCACCGGCCAGGTCACTGAGGTGCTGGTCAAGATCGGGCAACAGGTCAAGGCCGGCGAACTGGTATTGAAAATTGATGACCGCCATTACCAGGCAAAGCTCAAGGCACTGAAGGCCGAGGTCGCCTATCGCAAGGCTGCCCGTGAAGACAGCCAGATTGAATATGACCAGACGCTCGACATGTACGACCGCACCGTTATTGCCCGACGCCCACTGGAGCGCGCCAGGCTCGATCTGGAACTGGCTGAGCAGGCCATGCTCAAGGCACAGGGTGAGCTCGAAATGCACCAGGTATGGCGGGATTATTATTATGTAAAGGCACCGGTCAATGGACAGATCAAGTCGCTGGCAGTGGGGCAGGGATCAACGGTATTCAGGGAGAATGATGCGCTGTTTACTATGGAGAGCCAGTAGTGATTTGTTGAGGTAGGCGTGATTAGCGTAGCGTAATCATGCCCACTGCACTTGTCTCTTTTTTCCAGCTAACACCATTCATATCTCAATGGCTCGTGTCGTGTTACGGCCTGATTCTTTGGCCTGGTAGAGCATCTTGTCTGCTGCCTCGGACAGCCTCTCGACTGTCAACTCGTCAGTCCTGCAGGTGTTAACAGTTGGGCAATGAAGACTACTACCTATTTTGCTGGTGTCTGTCACGTGTTGTTACGACTTATGACAAAGGAATGTTTACTAGACTAATTTGGTCAGGAATAAAATTGAACAGATATTTTTTATCTGGCCTGAAAGGTGGGTTACAGGATGTAATTCTTAACGGCGAAACATGGGATGTGTTTCGTTAAATGATTATAGGGTAGTATAGGGATAAATGTAATCGCGTTGACTGTACAGGGTGGGCGGATAGTGATTAATAATAAGAACAAAAATGTTTTAGGTTATACATTTTACACTTTGATATTTTTGAGTCTTGCATTACCGGTTTTTGCGATGTCGGCAAATAGTGGGGGTGCTACTAACTGGGTTGATTTGACTGAGCACCCTATAGGGCTTTTCTCGCTTACTCTGGTAATACTGGCTTATGCCATGGTGATGTGTGAGGAATGCACCCAGCTACGAAAATCTAAACCAGTGATATTGTCTGCAGGTATCATCTGGGCATTGATTGCCTATCAGTACAGCAGTATGGGCGTGAATGACGTTGTTATTGATGCCTTTCGTCACAATCTGCTCGAGTTTGCCGAACTTTTTCTGTTTCTTCTGGTAGCGATGACTTATGTAAATGCCATGGACGAGCGTCAGATATTCATGGCGCTGCGCTCATGGCTAGTACATAAGGGCTACAGTTATCGTTTACTGTTCTGGATTACCGGTGGCCTGGCATTTATTCTGTCGCCAGTAATTGATAACCTGACAACTGCACTGGTCATGTCGGCTGTGGTTCTGGCAGTGGGCAAGGATAATGCGAAGTTTGTTAGCCTGGCCTGTATCAATATTGTAGTTGCAGCCAATTCAGGTGGTGCGTTTAGTCCCTTTGGTGATATCACCACGTTGATGGTCTGGCAGAAGGGACTAGTTGAATTTCAGACCTTCTTATTATTATTTGTTCCTTCACTGGTAAATTTTGTTGTGCCAGCGGCATTGATGCACTTCTTCGTTCCTCAGGATATACCTGAACCGATTAATGGCAAAATAGAACTGCGCCGTGGTGCTTACGTGATACTGGTTCTGTTTGCTTGCACTATTGCTACCGCAGTAGGCTTCCATAACTTTTTACATATGCCGCCGATGCTGGGTATGATGACAGGCCTTGCCTATCTTCAGTTCTATGGTTATTACCTGAGAAGAACGCATATTGAAACACCGCAAGATACAGAAGATTATGGTCGTGTCGGTGATGTTGTTCCATCAGGTACAAAAGCACGTCCCGCCTTCGATGTTTATGGTCGACTCGCTCGTGCTGAGTGGGATACGTTGTTGTTCTTTTACGGTATTGTACTGTGTGTCGGCGGCCTTAGTTTTATTGGTTATCTATCGCTACTTTCCCAGCACATCTATGTGGACCTTGGTGCAACCAATGCAAATATTGTCGTGGGTTTTTTATCTGCTGTTATTGATAACATTCCAGTGATGTTCGCGGTACTAGCAATGCAACCCGACATGCCACTCGGCGAATGGCTGCTGGTGACCTTAACCGCAGGTGTTGGTGGTAGCATGTTGTCCATCGGTTCGGCTGCCGGTGTTGCGCTGATGGGGCAGGCGCGCGGTATCTATACCTTTTTTGTTCATCTCAAATGGACGCCTGTCATCATGCTCGGTTATGCGGCAAGCATAATGGTCCATCTCTGGATAAACGCCGATACATTTCAGATGTCGGTTACAGGAGGCTAAAAACCATGATTGAAAATCATCAGGTAAAAGATATTTTCGTAAAAATTGCGGATTATCCAAATATTTCGGCAGATGCCCCCATTGGTAACGCCTTTTATATGATGCACAAAGACCTGGAAGGGCAGCACAAGTACCGAAGCATATTGGTGCTGGATGAAGCGGGCGAGAAGCTCAAGGGGTATTTGTCGATAAGGGATTTGATTCGTGCCGTTGGTCCAAATTATCTACATAAAAAACAACCCAATATAAAAGGCAATCAACCTTTTAATATGGAAGGCCTGGGTCAGGATCTGACTGCGCTCTCGTTGCTTTGGCAGGAAGGTTTTTCAGTCGAACATCTACAGGATGAAGCTAAAAAACCCGTGAGTGAGTATATGACTTTGATTGAGGACCAGGTATCGCTCGATGACCCGGTCTCGAAATGCCTTTATCTCATGTTGGTCAAAGATTTATTGATTCTGCCCGTGGTAGAAGATGATCACGTCGTTGGTGTGATTCGTCTGGTCGACCTGTTTGAGTGTTTGGCTAAAAATGTTGAAAAAGTATGGGGCCCTGGACAGGAATAGAGATTAGTTATGTCAGATTCTTCAGATAATCAAAAAATTGAATTTACCGTTAGCATTCCAGTGCTTGATCTCAAGCGCATCATCTTTATTTCGCTGGGGCTTTTTCTTTTCTTCTGGCTTTATTTGGCCGACCCGCTTCCTGATGCAGTCGATCCACTGGGTGAACGCTTTACGCTCACGCGCGAAGGCAAGGCGGCGATTGCACTGTTCCTGCTTGCAGGTACATGGTGGGTGTTTGAAGTCGTGCCCATCGGTGTGACCAGTCTCGCTATTGGTGTTTTTCAGGCGCTGTTCCTTATACGCCCCGCCAATGTCGCGTTTAAGGATTTTATGGATCCATCCGTTCTGTTTATTTTCGGCTCGTTGGTCATCGGCATGGTCTTCACCAAGGTTGGGTTATCGCAGCGGGTATCATACAAAATGCTGACCATTGTCGGTGAGAAGACCAGCATGATTTATCTTGGTTGTTTCATAGTTACAGCATTGCTGACACATTTCATGGCACACACTGCTGTTGCGGCCACCATGTTTCCTATTTTGATGGCGATTTACGCGCTGTATGGCGAAGGCAATAAGCCCTCGAAATTTGGCAAGGGGCTGTTTATTGGTATGGCGTTCGTTGCAGGTGCTGGCAGTATGATTACACTACTGGGTGCGGCACGTGGTGCGGTGGCCATTGGTTTCTTTAACGATATAGTCGAACGTAATATTTCATTTTTTGAGCTCAGTTATTACATGTTTCCTATCGGCTGGTTGATGGTATTTCTTTGCTGGGGAATGATGATGATATTGTTCAAGCCTGAGAAAACAGAAATTCCCGGTCTACGCGAAAAAGCCAGGCGCCTGTATGAAGAAGCTGGACCAATCACCCGCGACGAATATTTTGTAGGTCTTGTCGTGCTTGCGGTGATCATCACATTATCGTTGAAGTCATTCATCCCCGAGATGGAGTTTATTGATAAGACATCGGTGGTATTGCTTTCCACTATTACCTTCTTCATGTTCAAGATCCTGAGTATTGATGACCTGGAAAAAATCCCCTGGAATATTGTGCTGCTATTTGCCGGTGCCATGAGCATTGGTTTCTGTCTGTGGGAAACCGGTGCTGCTAAGTGGCTGGCGATAAACTGGCTGGCGATGTTTAAGGAGGCCAACTGGTTTGTATTCGTTCTGGGTATTTCCTTCTTTGTTATGGTGATGACCAACTTTATTATGAACGTAGCGGCCATTGCGATTTCATTACCAGTTGCATTGGTTATCGCGCCTTACCTGGATGTTGCGCCTGATGTTGTACTGTACTCAGCGCTGATCGTCTCAGCCTGCCCATTTCTATTACTGGTGGGTGCTGCGCCAAATGCCATTGCCTATGACTCAAAACAGTTTACTACCGGGCAGTTCTTTATGGCGGGTATTCCTGCCAGCATTGTGCTGATGGCAGTTGTAGCACTGGCCATTGGAATTATCTGGCCAATGATGGGTATGTCGGTTACAGTCTAGAAAATGAAAATGTTTTTTCTATGTGATTAATCCATAGATGTGTTTTGTGAAAAGTGCTGCCCCAAACAACATGCCAAAAAACGCTTGTTGATGTCCGAGTGCATATGCTTGTTAGCACATTGATTTTCACCTACAGAAACAGAGAATAACCCAGACCCATTGCAGCACATCCACCTATAACTGGCACAATGCCAATCTTGTATTTGAAAAGGGCAACAAAGGCCGCGATGCCAATGAGTAGGGAAAACCATTCAAATTTTGCTTCAAAACCCTGGGGCCACAGCACATGATAGGCGAAAAAGACAGCCAGATTGAGAACGACCCCAACAACAGCCGCAGTGATACCTGTTAAAGGTGCAGTGAATTTAATGTCGTGTCTTGTTGCTTCTACTGCGGGACCACCCAGCAATATAAACAGGAAGGAGGGCAAAAAAGTAAACAAGGTTGCAATACCCGCCCCTGCCGCACCCGCCAATGCCAACATTTCAGGGCCAAATATTTCTTTTGTCCAACCACCGACGAAACCAACAAATGCAACAACCATAATCAGCGGGCCTGGTGTAGTTTCACCTAAAGCCAAACCATCAATCATTTGAGCGCCACTCAACCACGCGTAATGTTCTACGCCGCCCTGATAGACATAGGGTAAAACTGCATAGGCTCCACCAAAAGTCACAAGTGCGGCTTTGGTAAAGAACCAGCCCATTTGAGTTAGTGTTCCCTCCCAACCATAGCTTATTGAGAGCATCAACATCACCACGCCCCAGATAGAAATACCGACCATGCCAAACATGAGCACTCTAGCCCCTTTGAATTTAGCATGCTCTGGAATAGGCGTATCATCGTCAATCAGCGCGGGACCGAATGTTTTTCCTGACTCAGAATGATGACCACCAGCCTTGAATTTGTCAGGTGCGAAATGCGCCCCGATATAACCGACAAAACCTGCCATCAGCACAATATAAGGGAACGGAATATTTAGGGCGAAAATAGCTAAAAAAGCCAAGACAGCCAAGGTGCGAAGCACATTATTTTTTAAAGCCCTTGAACCAATTCGATAAGCTGCAAACACAACAATTGCGGTTACTGCAGGTTTAATTCCATACAAGATACCTTCCACTGCGGAAACATCGCCATAGGCCAAATAGACCCACGTTAATGCTATAAGGATGAACAAAGAGGGAAGAACAAACAGAACGCCAGCAGCGATACCGCCCCATACACCGTGCATTAACCAGCCAATATATGTTGCCAATTGTTGTGCTTCAGGTCCGGGCAAAACCATCGTGTAATTAAGCGCGTGTAAGAAGCGATGCTCAGAAATCCATCGGCGTTTTTCAACCAATTCCTGATGCATCATGCTGATCTGCCCGGCTGGCCCACCAAAACTGATAAAACCAAGTTTTAGCCAATAAAGAAAAGCCTCCATGAATGACACATGTCTGGGCAGCTTTTCTATTTCGTCTACAATCGTTGACATTTATTCTCTCAATTATCTGAAAGTGTGATTTTGTTTTTATATGGGGCTAATGCTGAGGTAAGTGTGAGCCGCGGTTTGCTCTTCCAAGTGTGTGCTTCTTTGTGTGCGCACGAACTTGACCGTTTTGTTAGAGTTTTTTTTGTTCAATTAAATAAAGCGCTTTGTATGTTAATGAAATTGCAAAAACACCTAGAATTGCACTGATATAAGTGAGAAAGGTGAGTAAGCTTTGCTCGATTAATGTAGCATTTTCTCTGTATAAAGAATAGATAATAATCTCTAATGCCCAGGGAAATAAAGCAACAATAAATAGAATTTGAAGATGATTTTGTCTGGTTGCTTTCCATGCCCACTTTAGAGTTGGTTTATAGCCAAGAGCGATAGCTGGGAAGACGATGCAAAACCGGCCTATTACATACATAGATGGTAAGTATGCTACATATTCAGCTATTTCTATAGCTGAGTCGGTATTATTGGCTTCACCAAAAAAGCCCACATAAATATTGATGATAGCGAATTTAACAATTGTGCTCATTATATAAATAATGGCAGCCAGAATAATGAAGCGTATAAATAGCTTTATATCTATAGATATTAATTCTTTTACAGTTTTGTCTTGAGTGAGAATTAATTTGTGGCAAGTAATTGCCAAATATGCAAATGCTGAAGAATATACAAAAAATGCAACATACGAAATTATATGGCTATATGGAGCTAAGGTTATCCAAATTGCCCATACAGTAGTTAGAATTAAAACAGGAACAGCTAGAACTTGAGAATAAAAAAATAAGTTATTCCATGGAATAATGAATGTATTTGAAATTATTGTAGTTATTGAAATCTTTTCCATGATCTTTTGTGGCTCTAACGTTTGAGTTGTGTGACAGGCGCGTTTTCTGCGCCTGTCACACACGAACGATTTGTTAGAGGTTTACTTGGCACGACGTTTATTTGAAGTGAAATAAACAGCCATAACTAGTAAAACCCATGTTGCTGAAATAATAACTGCATCTCGAAAATGCGTATGTATTACATTAATGTATAGTTGTCCGCTGTTTAACTCCATTGCTAACAGTTGATTTGTACTTTCAATATGGTTAATGAGATTTCTTTGTGTTTGTTCGGGGTTTTCTGATTTAATTTTTACTGCAAAATCTTCAATTTTTGAGGTGATATCTATATTGGCTTGATGGTTTCTATTAACCGTATCTATTTGGTACACACCGTAATAAGAAATGCATACAGCAAGTATTGGCATGAGAAGTAAAATGGTTAATTCCCTTTTATTCATGCGTCACCTCTAATTACAATTAGAACCCCTAAAAGCGCTGTCTGCAAAGTGACTTTTAGGGTAGATAACATTCCTGTTTTTAATGAAAACAAGCGCTTCGTTCCTAATTAGGGAATCTAAATGGAAATGCAAAGGTGTCTGTAATCGACTTGGGTATTCCATTAGTGCCATCCTTTTGAAAGTGGGCAAAGAAGTTGGGTTGATTCTTACACAGCTTTTTGCTTTTTTATACCCCTGTTACAGCTTGCCAAGCTATGTGACTTTGGTAGGGTAAATCGGGCAGGACGCCCGATTTAGTTTCGCGCGCAGGGATGAGCGCGTCGAAACGGGCGCGTTGGCAAAGTTGCATGGCTCGGGAACCCCCAGTGATTTTCTG
>JAOUPA010000016.1 GCA_029880105.1 Gammaproteobacteria bacterium | reverse complement strand
CCTAAACCACCACCTATATACAATTTATCCCTATCTGCCGCATGGACATAGCCTGCCATCAGCAGTGAAATAAAAATAATACTTAGCTTTTTCATAAAAATCTCCTTACAGCAAATTAGTAGAATGTCTTTCATATCGCATTTTCATACCTTTATATATCATTTCCGCCATTTATTCACACTTTATCTGGAGAAATCAATTTTAATCTCATCCACTCCGATTCTACGGACAACCCAGGCATGACCGTAAACCACTTCATATGTTGCAGGCAGCACATCGCCCTGTCGATAAGCCTCGTAAGCATCACGCAACTGCTTGAGCATGCCACGCGTCAGCAACCCACGTCGATGACCACTTGCAGTTACATTGGCACCGATATCCCGCAAATCCTGCATCAGCGTATCCACATCTTTGTAATTGACGGTGATAATCTCTGACTCCATCACTGGTTCAGCAAAGCCTGCCTGTAATAAGGCATCACCAATATCGTGCATATCGATAAAACTGTTGACGTGTACAGCATGATCCACTTTTTGCCAGCTGGTTCGTAGTTCTTTCAGGGTATCCGGACCAAACGTCGCGAACTGTAATAAGGCACCCGGCTTAAGCACGCGCTTGAATTCCGTAAGTGCCACACCTAAATCATTACACCACTGCATCGCCAGACTGGAAAACAGAATGTCGAAACTCTGATTGGCAAAAGGTAGTGATTCGATATTGCCGCAGACCTGATGAGGCTTTCTCAGCAAAGCGCCTTGCTTGACCGCCTTGTGTAACATATTTTCTGATAAATCAAATAACACCAGTTCCGCTTTTTTATATTTTTTTTGTAACGGCTTAACTGCTTCACCTGTGCCGGAGCCTGCATCCAAAATCCATTTAGGTGAAAGACGAACCACATCCAGTTTTTCTAACAATCGCTTACAGACTTCTTTTTGCAATACAGCAGCCTGATCGTAACTCTCAACTGCATCATCAAAGGCCTTACGGATACGCTGTTGATCAAAAATCTGACTCATCGCAAACTCTCTGCAAAATCGATCAAAGCATGTGTAAATTTCTCAGTGTGCGAAATAAATGGGGCATGCGCCGCCTCCGGCTCAACAATTGTGTTTATATTTGGCTGCAATGTTTTTAATGCATCCGACAACTCAACGGGAACCAGCGTGTCGCGACCACCCAACAACCAGTTCATCGGGCAATTTAAATAAGGCAATTCATTTCGCAGGTCCGTTGTTGCCAGAATATCCAGACCCAGCTTCAGCGCATCAAGTGAAGCTCGCCCACGTTGTTGTATAGACTGCTGCAGCTCACGTACTGTACTCATTGTCAAACCAGAGCCTTTTACCTGCAAAGCCAGAAAACGTTTAATGGTTGCATCAGTATCTTTTTTCAGGACATCGGCAAACTGATCAAAGACCTGTTTATCTACCGCACAGGACCAGTTCTCCTTCTGTACAAAACAGGGATTGGTCGCGACCATAAACAATCCGGCAACTTGCTCAGGATAATCTTTCGCCAATTGCAGAACTGCCAGCCCACCCAGTGACCAGCCAACCCAGATAGCGGGACGATTAACCAGTGCCGCCAGTGCCTGCACATAACCATTAATATCTTCCGCATTGATATCTGCCATAGTGCCGTGACCTGGCAAATCCACCTGGATCACATCCATCCAGTCAGGCAAGAACTCAAAACAGCTTTCCCAAACAGCACCATTCATTGCCCAACCATGAACAAAAACACAGATGATTTTTCCTGTTTTATTTTTATCACTATTTTTAGGCGACATTCACTGATAACCTGGGGTATGCTTGCACGCGATTTCAAAAATTGAGCGTATTATTTTCTGAGATATTATACGTTTTTACTGAGACACATTTTCAACCACTATGAATTTTGACCCTGTTTACCTTCTTTACGCACTAATTGCTTATCTACTAGGCTCAATTTCCACGGCCATCATCACCTGCAAAATTATGGGCCTGGCAGACCCACGTAGTGTTGGCTCAAACAACCCCGGCGCTACCAATGTGCTGCGCACCGGCGGAAAAAAAGCGGCCATTATTACCCTATTTGGCGATATGTTGAAGGGCCTGTTACCAGTTCTGGTAGCACAGCAGATGCAGGCAGGTAACACCGCACTGGCAATCACTGGGATCTCTGCCTTTCTGGGGCACCTTTACCCCCTGTATTTTGGCTTTAAGGGTGGCAAGGGCGTGGCCACCTTTTACGGCGTACTGCTTGGTATTAACTGGATAATTGGGCTAGCCGCATTAGCTGTATGGGGAGCGATGGCACTGATATTTAAAATATCGGCACTATCAGCACTAGTATCAGCTTTTTCCGCACCCTTCATTATCTGGTATATCGATGGCTCGGCGATCCTGATTGCAGCTACCGTACTCATGTCAACACTACTAATTCTGAAGCATCACAGCAACATAAAAAGACTGCTCCAGGGAACCGAGGGCAAAATTGCCTCGGGTGATAAAACTGATAAATCTAAACCCGAATAGCAGATAGCTCATCCATCGGCCAGCGCGCTCTGGCATCAATACTAAGCTCTTTGCTCTCGCCTGCCAACAGGCGTAGGCAACCGACATAAGCGATCATCGCACCATTATCAGTACAGAACTCGATACGCGGGTAATACAGCTCACCACCCTCTTTTTTAACCATTTTGGCCAGTTGCTGCCGCAGATGCTGATTGGCCCCGACACCACCCGCAATCACCAGCCTTCGACAATGTGTTTGTTTGAGTGCCCGTTTGCACTTTATTGACAGTGTATCGACCACTGCTTCCTCAAAGGCTCGTGAGATATCAGCCTGACCCTGCTCCAACTTTTCTACCCCACCCTCGCACTCTGCCAGCAGATCCTGCCAGGTATTCAGGGCAAAGGTCTTAAGGCCACTAAAGCTAAAATCCAGCCCCGGGCGATCTGTCATTGGCCGCGGAAATGTGTAAGCACCAGCTTCACCTTTTTCCGCCAGTTTGGCCAGCACAGGCCCGCCCGGATAGCCAAGACCCAGCATCTTGGCGGTTTTATCAAATGCCTCGCCAGCGGCATCATCCAGACTCTGACCCAGCAATTCATACTGACCAACGCCAGTGACATGCGCCAGCAGGGTATGACCACCAGAGACCAGCAGGGCGACAAAGGGAAACACCGGTGGGTTCTGTTCCAGCATCGGCGCTAACAAATGTCCCTCCATATGGTGTACCTCAATCGCAGGCACATCCAGCGCCCAGGCCAGACTCCGGCCAACGCAGGCGCCTGACATCAGCGCACCAATCAGGCCGGGGCCAGCGGTGTAGGCAACACCGCCAATATCAGCCTGTTTGACCCCTGCGCGCTGCAAAACCTGCTCCATCAACGGCACCAGATAGCGAATATGGTCCCGTGAAGCCAGTTCAGGCACAACACCACCGTATTCAGCGTGCAGCTCAACCTGGCTGTGCAGGACATGGGAAAGCAGCCCTTTTTCACTATGGTAAAGAGCAATACCGGTTTCATCGCAGGAGCTTTCTATTCCAAGTACAATCATTTCACATTCTAGGGCTTTGGGATTTCATAAAAGTGGGATATACTACGCCGTTTCCCGCGGTCGCACGCGGATTTTTTATGTATTTTTGAGAGTAACTATGCCAGCAATACGAGTTAAAGAAAACGAGCCTTTCGACGTTGCACTGCGTCGTTTCAAACGCTCTTGTGAGAAAGCAGGTGTTTTGACCGAAGTTCGCAGCCGCGAAGCTTACGAAAAACCCACCACAGAACGCAAACGCAAAGCAGCTGCCGCCGTTAAGCGTCACCTGAAAAAGCTATCTAAAGAACGCGGCAAGTTCGCACGTTCACCTCACCAGCGTAGACGTTAATACCGGAATCGGCACGCCATGAGTAGCGCCCTGAAAAACAATCTACAGGATGCGATGAAGGCGGCCATGAAGGGTGGTGACAAGGAGCGCCTCGGCGTCATTCGCCTTATCATGTCTGCGCTTAAGCAGGTTGAAGTCGATGAACGTATTGAACTCGATGACACGCGGATCATCGATATTATGGACAAGATGCTCAAACAGCGTCGTGAATCGATCAGCCAGTTTGACAAGGCCGGCCGCGATGATCTGGCCCGCATAGAGCGCGCAGAAATCAAGATTATCCAGACATTCCTGCCAAAAGCACTCAGCGATGACGAAATCGAAGCCATTATCAAGGCTGCGATCAGCCAGACAGGTGCTGAATCTATCAAAGATATGGGCAAAGTCATGGGGCTTGTCAGGCCACAGGTAGTTGGACGTGGTGACGTTGGCGAGATCAGCGGCAAGATCAAGGCAATTCTGTCAGCCTAGCATGTCCAGCAATACCCCACTAAAAAATGACCGTTTTCTACGCGCACTGCTCAAACAGCCGGTAGATCGCACACCTATCTGGATCATGCGCCAGGCAGGACGATACCTGCCCGAATATCGCAAGGTACGCGAACAGGCCGGTGATTTCATGACCCTGTGCAGCACGCCGGAACTGGCCTGTGAAGTCACACTCCAGCCCTTACGTCGTTTTGACCTGGATGCTGCGATTCTTTTTTCCGACATCCTGACTATTCCTGATGCAATGGGTCTGGGCCTGTATTTCGAAGAGGGTGAAGGCCCTAAATTTAAATCACCGATCCAGAGTGCAGCCGACATTGCCAGGCTGGGCGTCCCCGACCCCCATGACGAACTCTCTTATGTTATCGATGCCGTTAGCCTGATCAGGAAGGAGTTAAATGGTGATGTACCGCTGATTGGTTTTTCCGGCAGCCCGTGGACACTGGCGACTTACATGGTCGAGGGCGGCAGCAGCAAAACTTTCTCAAAAATTAAGGCACTATTATTTGAAGATAAGGCAGCAGCACACCAGTTACTCTCTGTACTGGCTGACTCAGTTGCCACTTATCTAAATGCCCAGATCGAAGCGGGCGCACAGGCCGTGATGATTTTTGATAGCTGGGGCGGCGCACTCAGTGATGCGCACTATAAAGAATTCTCGCTGGCTTACATGCAGAAAATTGTTGACCAGCTAATCCGCGAAAAAGACGGTAAGAAAATCCCAGTCACCCTGTTCACCAAAGGTGGCGGCCTCTGGCTAAAAGACATCGCTGCCACGGGCTGCGATGCACTCGGCCTGGACTGGACGATTGATATTGGTATTGCACGTAATCTGGTCGGCGACAAGGTCGCCTTGCAGGGAAATATGGACCCTGCCGTCATGGCAACTTCACCCGAGGTTATTAAGGCTGAAGCAGCACGAATTCTAGCTTCCTACGGCAAAGGTTCCGGCCATGTATTCAATCTTGGTCACGGTATCACGCCCGGTATCAATCCGGAGAATGTTGAGGCCCTGGTCAGGGCTGTACACGAAGAAAGCGCTCAATACCACATCTAGCTTAGCGGTAAATCTCTCTATCTAAAACAACTGCTCCGGAATTGGGGCGCCAGTTTTTACATCATTGCTCATCGAAGGAACAGCATCGCCCACTTTGGGCACATTCTCGCTCCTGAAAATTTCGAAGATAGTGTCCTTATCCAGATCAGTTGCGGCAGCCCCCGTCTCAGCATTGATTTTCATGGTTACCAGACCTTCTGGCCTGGGCAGACGTTTTTCCGGCACACCCCGAAGTGCTTCTTTCATGAAATCAATCCAGATGGGCAGGGCAGCCATCGAACCTGTCTCGCTGGCACCCAGCGGCTTGAGTTGATCAAACCCTACCCAGGTAGTTGCCACCAGGTCAGGGTGATAACCATTGAACCAGGCATCCTTCTGATCATTGGTGGTGCCCGTTTTGCCAGCCAGATCCTGACGACCCAATGATAATGCCTTACGACCGGTACCCCTTAATATGACATCCTGCAATATCGAATTCATCTGGTAGGCCAGGCGTGGCTCAAGTGTCTGCTCGGCCTGTTTTGGCAAGGTAACTAATACCTCATCATCAGCACCTTCGGTGAGTGCGACGGGATTTTCGGCACGGTGCTTCTCCAACTCACAGGCCACGCAGGCCACTGCCGGATCCGCCTCAAACAGTACAGTGCCATCTGCATCTTCAATACGATCAATCAGGTAAGGCTGAACCAGGTAACCACCATTCGCAAGCGTGGCGTAAGCACGTGCCATCTGCAGCGGACTGACCTCGCAGCTACCTAGGGCCAGCGACAGATCGTGTGGCAGTTCATTCTTATCAAAACCAAAATTGTGTGCATAACGAGTAGCATATTCAACCCCTACAGCACGCAGCAGGCGAATTGAAACCAGATTTCGTGAGGTATACAACGCCTGACGCAGACGCGTCGGACCAAAAAACTTGCCGCTATAATTTTCTGGGCGCCAGGATGCTTCCAGTGCCTCATCTTCAAACACAACGGGGGCATCATTGATCAGGCTCGCAGGGGTGAACGACTTCGATAAAGCCGCTGAATAGATTACAGGTTTAAATCCTGAACCTGCCTGGCGCCTGGCCTGGGCGGCACGATTAAAATTACTGCGCTCAAAACTCAGCCCCCCTTTCAGCGCCACAATCGCACCATCGTTTGGCGCCATTGCCACCAGAGCCCCCTGCACATCTGGTGTCTGGGCCAGCGCCCATGTTGCATCAGCCTGTCTGGTAACCCAGATGACATCACCCGCACTTAGAACATCATCGATATTTTTAGGTTCATCACCCACCCTGTTGAAAGTGATAAATGGCCTAGCCCATTTGATGCCATCCCACGGCAAGAGCGATATTTCACCGCTCTTTAGTAATATTCTGGCGTAATTACCCAATATTGCCTCACCACTATTAAGTGATGATTCCGGCACTATTGCTTCAATTTGTTGCTTATCATCTTCATTGTGAATAGACAACACCAGTGCTGGCTGGAAAGGTCCAAAGTCACTGTCAAACTTCAGCGCTTCTGCCAATACTTCCTTATCAGCTAATTCACCTTTTTCATCTTTGCTAATCTCAATATGTCGGACTACGCCTCGATAACCATGACGCTGATCATAAGCAACCAGTCCATCCCATAGGCTCTGATTCGCTGCCAGCTGTAATCTATCCTTTATAGTGGTGTAGACACTCAGGCCTCTTGTATAGGCATCATCACCGAACTGTTTGACGATTTCCGCACGAACCATTTCATTCACGTAAGGCGCCTCCACTTCAATAGGGCTCTGGTGGGGGCTGGCCGTAATTCCAGCCTGTGTTTCCTGCTCAAAAACTTCATCAGTAATAAAATCCAGGGCATGCATGCGAGATAGCACATAATTACGTCGGGTGAGTGCGCGCTCAGGATTGATTATGGGGTTGTATCGAGATGGCGCCTTGGGCAACCCAGCTATCATCGCAATCTGCGCAGTGGTCAGTTCATTTAACTCCTTACCATAATAAATTTGCGCAGCCGCCGCCACGCCATAAGCTCGCTTACCCAGGTAAATCTTGTTCAGATAGAGCTCAAGAATCTGCTGCTTACTTAGCTCACGCTCAATTTTAAATGCCAGAAAGATTTCATTAATCTTACGACCATAGGTTTTTTCTGTAGTGAGATAAAAGTTTCTCGCCAGCTGCATAGTAATAGTACTGCCACCCTGACCACGTTCACCAGTTTTGAGCAAATTGAGCGCTGCGCGCAAAATCCCCTGATAATCAACGCCGTTATGCTCATAAAATCGATTATCCTCTGCCGCCAGAAACGCCTGCTGCATCATTTCAGGTATCTCTTCGAGCGTTTTTGGCGTACGTCTTTTCTCACCAAATTCCCCCAACAATGCGCCATCACTGCTATATATACGCAAGGGAACCTGTAGCCGGATATCGCTCAAACCTTCGATAGAAGGTAGTTGGGGAGCAAAATAAAGATATGAGCCTAATACTGCCAGCAGAGATAACGCTGACATGGTCAACAAAACGATCAGGCCGTATTTAAAGGTTTTAATTAGCCTCATAATTCCCTTGGAGATATCAACTGCGTGAAAAGACTGTGAATTATAATCTTTTAGATATGCTTTTGCGATTAATTCAATTTTTGACTAGAATTTTTCAATACTTATGTCTAATATTTAATGCACAATTATATATATGTTCTATAACTAACTAAAATAAATGACATATGGGGATTGAGACGTGTCTCTACTGAAATCAAAACCACCCATCTTACTGGGACTGGATATTAGCTCTACTACGGTAAAGCTGCTTGAGTTATCCAGAAACGATGGGAAATATAAAGTAGAAAGCATGGCTATCGAGCCATTGCCAGATGATGCCGTCTCGGAGAAAAATATTCAGGATCCCGAAGCAGTTGGCGAAGCAATTCAAAAAGCAGTTAAAAAAAGCGGCACAAAGATAAAAAATGCCGCTGTTGCGGTTGCAGGTTCTGCTGTGATCACCAAAGTTATTACCATGCCTGTCAATCTTAAGGATAATGATAGCGAGCTCGAAAACCAGATCCAGATGGAGGCAGACCAGTATATCCCCTACCCACTGGAAGAAATTAACCTTGATTTTGAAGTCATTGGACCAAGTGAAGACAATCCAGAGACTATTGATGTACTACTGGCCGCATCACGCAGTGAAAATATCGAGATGCGAACTACCGCGCTGGAACTTGGAGGGCTCAAACCTAAAATTGTCGATGTTGAGGCTTACACTATCGAGCATTCTTCTGCTTTGATCGCTCAACAGATAGAGGAAGGCGAAGATAATCGGGTTATTGCCATTGTTGATATCGGTGCAACCATGACCAGCCTTAATGTTATTGAAGATGGCCATCTTATATATACCCGCGAACAGAGCTTTGGTGGCAAGCAGCTTACCGAAGAAATCATGCGCCGTTATGGCCTGTCTTATGAAGAAGCTGGACGCCTCAAAAAGACAGGTGGACTACCTGACAACTATATCCCAGAAGTACTGGAACCCTTTAAAGGTACTATCGCCCAACAAGTTGGACGTTTTCTACAGTTTTTCTACACCGCGGGACAACACAGCCACGTTAGCTTAATCGCTCTTGCCGGTGGCTGCGCCTCTATACCAGGTATAGATGAGTTAATCGAGAGCCAACTGGATACACCGACTATCATTGCCAATCCATTTGCCAATATGTCGTTATCATCCAAGGTTAATCCTCAGATGTTAAGCAATGATGCACCTTCATTAATGATTGCATGCGGCCTGGCCATGAGGAGTTTTGACTAATGGCAAGAATTAACCTATTACCCTGGCGCGAAGAACTGCGTGCCGAAAAAACCCGTCAATTTGCTAGCATGCTGGGCCTTTTTGCCTTTATGACAGTAGCAATAATCGCGCTTGTACACATAAATATTGCAGGCCAAATAAATCATCAGCAATATCGCAATGACATCCTCAAAAAAGAAATAGCGCAGCTTGATCTCGCGCTCAAGGAAATTGAAGGCCTGGAAGATCAAAAAGAAGAACTGCTATCTCGCATGGAAGTGATTCAGTCTTTACAACAGCAACGCCCACAAATTGTCCATTTATTCGACGAGTTTGTTAGAACCGTGCCCGAAGGTATTTATCTCACAAGCATCAATCAAAATGGTAAAGACCTGGTCATCAATGGTGTCGCCGAATCAAATGGCCGCGTATCCGCTTATATGAGAAATATTGATGCCTCAGAATGGATGTCAACACCAAAATTAACTGTGATTGAGACCTTAAAAGGCACCCTGAGAAGCAGCAGTTTTGTTCTCACAACCTCTCAATCTACACCCAAGGGTGAAGAAGAGGGAGATAGCTAATGAATCTTTCAGAAATTGATCTCAATAATATTGATATAAATGACGTCAAAAAAATTGGCATGGCGCCCATGCCTGTCAAGATTGTTCTCATTGTTATTGCGTGTATTGCAGTTGCTGTCGGCGGTTACTTTGTTGATACCACTAAACAGCTGGATGCGCTAAAAAAAGTGGAAAATGAAGAACAATCATTAAGAAGCACCTTTGTAACAAAACACCAAAAAGCCGTCAATCTTGATGCCTACAAACAACAACTTGATGAAATGCGCACGTCTTTTGGTGCGCTGCTACGTCAACTCCCTAACAGCACAGAAATTGAAACCCTGCTCACTGATATATCACAGACCGGCATTTCAAGTGGTCTGGAAATAGATTATTTCAAACCAGAAGGACTCAGACCTAAAGAGTTCTATGCGGAATATCCTATTAAATTAAAGGTCACCGGGCGCTACCATGAATTTGCTGCATTTATTAGCGGCGTAGCAGCATTACCTCGAATTGTTACGCTACAGGATATATCCATCATACCAGCCAGCAAGGAAGGTGGCGTTAAACTAGTTATGGATATTACTGCTGTTACCTACCAGTATCTTGATGAGTCTACCTCTATTGAAGAAAAGCCTGAAAAGGGCCCGGGAAAGAAAAAGAAATAAGGAAGAACAATGAAGATGAAATCTATAAAAATTAATCGAATCATTCTTGCTCTTCCTGCTGTTGTTTTATTAGCCACGGCTTGCAGCAAAGATGTCAGCGACTTAAATGATTTTATAGCAACAACAAAATCATCAAGTGTAGGCAGTGTGCCGCCCATACCCCAATTCAAACCCTATGAGAGCTTTACTTACACTGCAGCTGAATTACGTGATCCTTTTGTCGCACAGATTGATCTTACAGAAGAACAAACTGCGACTAAAAACTCGTTGCTGCCAAATACTGAAAGACCCAAGCAGTATCTCGAAGTATTCCCTCTCGATACTTTGTCGATGGTTGGAACAATGGAGCAAAATGATAACTCCTGGGGCCTGATCAAAGACCCTCAAAACGTGGTTCACAAAGTCCAACTAGGCAACTACATCGGGCAAAATGAAGGTCGTATTACCCAAATAACAGAAACAAAAATTTATCTGGTTGAAATCGTACCAGATGGCGTCGGTGGCTATATCGAGCGTGATGCATCAATAGCTATTGCAAACGAGTAACGCGTGGAGCGAGATATGAAAATAACAACAACCAAAAATCTCAATATTGGAAATGCTTTTTTTGGGGCAAAGAAGCTGCTATCACTTATAGCAATGTTACTATGCTTTGCTAGTGCTTCAGCGTTAGCCGGTCAAAATATGATTGAAGCAGCTGAGTACAATTCACTGCCTGGAAATCGTGTTCAAATCACACTAAAGATGAGCGAAAGAGCCGTCAAACCGCTGAGCTTTACCATTGATAATCCAGCACGTATTGCTTTTGATTTTGCTGACACTGGTAGTGCCTTACCTAAAAAACAGCAACCTATAGGCATAGGCATTGCTCAGTCTATAACCACGATCAGCTCTAAAAATAGAACCCGCGTTATATTAAATCTGACCGAAGTTATCCCTTATCAGGTAACCACACAAGACAATAACGTACTAATTACTCTTGATAACGAAGCAACTGGTGCAGTTTTTGCCGAGAACACAGATGATGATACAAATATACTCGATAGCTCATCTGATACAGGCAGTGCCGCAAGATATTCAGATACAGGTACATCAAAATTCTCCACCGGAGTTAGAGGTGTCAGCAATATCGATTTCCGTCGCGGTGAGAAAGGCGAAGGACGAGTTATTGTGACGCTGACTGAAAACAGTATTCCTATGGATATCAGCGAAGAGTTTGGCAAAGTTATTGTTAAGTTTCTTGGATCTGATATTCCTGAAAGCCTGACCCAGTCACTTGATGTACTCGACTTTGCTACCCCGGTTAAGTCAGTCAGCAGCTTCAAAAAAGATGATGACGTGCGGATCGAAATTGTACCATCAAGTAAAGATTTCGAGCACGTTGCATACCAGGCAGACAACATCTTCACTATAGAGCTAAAGCCTATATCGGAAGAAGAGCTGGAAGAACAGAATAAGGCGAAGTTTGGCTACACCGGTGAACGCCTGTCACTCAACTTCCAGGACATCCCTGTACGCGCTGTACTACAACTTATCGCCGACTTCACTGAACTCAATGTTGTCGTTAGTGACTCAGTGGATGGCAACCTGACACTACGTTTAAAAAATGTTCCCTGGGATCAGGCACTCGATATCATCCTGAAAGCTAAAGGACTCTCAAAACGTGAATCCGGTAATGTCATGCTGGTCGCACCTAGCGAGGAGATCGCAGCACAGGAAAAAATTGATCTTGAGGCCTCACAGGCAATCACAGAGCTCGCGCCACTCCGTAGCGTCTACTTCACCGTTAACTTTGCCAAAGTCACTGAACTGGCACCGCTATTCACCGGTGGTGATAAAGGCGGCGAAGGTGCGGAAGGCGGCGCTGGCGCTAGTGGCGGTGGTAGTCTTTTATCACCCCGCGGCAGTGTCATTATTGATGAACGCACTAATACCCTGATCGTCAAAGACACCGATGAAGTCATCAGTGAAATACGTCGTATTCTTGCTAAACTTGATGTACCCATTCGTCAGGTGTTGATCGGCTCACGTATCGTCATAGCCTCAGATGATTTTTCAAAAGAACTGGGTGCAAGATTTGGCGTCAGTGAAATACAGTCTCATGGCGTCGATGGCATAACCACTATCCAGGGCAATATAGCAGGCACTAACGCAGTTATTGATCAGGCTAGCGCGAATATCGCTGGCACAGGTATCGCTACCCCCGTAACCCATCCATTTGGAGCTGGTCGCCTTGGCGTCAACCTACCAGTTGTCGGCACAAATGCCGGTGCTATCGCTTTTTCAGTATTAAAGGGTGGTTCGCTGGTTGATCTTGAGATATCGGCCATGCAAACTGAAAATAAGGGTGAAGTTATCTCTAGCCCCCGTGTTGTAACGGCTGACAGGCATGAAGCCTTTATTGAGCAGGGTGTTGAAATTCCCTATCTGACGGCTTCTTCAAGTGGTGCTACAACAGTAGAATTTAAAAAGGCTGTGCTAAAAATTCAGGTAACACCACAAATTACACCTGATGACAGGATTATTATGGATTTAACAGTGAATAAAGACTCCGTTGGAGAAGTATTCGTAGGCATCCCAAGTATTGATACCCGCGAGGTACAGACACAGGTACTTGTTAATAATGGCGACACCATCGTACTAGGCGGCATATACGAACAGGTAACCCGCAATGAAGTAGATAAAATTCCTCTACTGGGCGACTTACCTCTGCTTGGTTTCCTGTTCAGGCATACCCTGGAAAGTGACTCAAAGGCAGAGCTACTCATATTTGTTACACCTAAAATACTAAAGGACACACTCTCACTGTGAGAACAGAGTTTGCATCTTTAAAGAAGCATTCACTATATAGATAAAATAGGCATAGACTTATGAACCATACAAGTTACCGCAAATACCTGGCCATTATTGCATCCGCATTCTTTCTATTCGGCTGCACAGACAAAGATGTATTAACAGGAACAGGAACAGGAACAGGAACAGGAACAGCCGGCACTAATGGGACGACCGGTGTTTTAAGCATCGGTACAGGCAGTGGCAGCACCTTTAGTCCTGGCAACCTTGAAATCAAGGTTCCACAGGTCGCAGTTAGCGGCACTACAGATATCACTGTATATATCGTAGACAGCAATAACAATCTCGACAAAGGCACTAATACGGTTAATTTTGAGTCATACTGCTCTATACAGGGCCTGGCTTCCTTCACTGCAACGAGTGTCACATCAACCACTGGAATAGCAACCACCACCTATATTGATAAAGGCTGCGTTGCCCAGGATACCGTCATTGCTACTGCGCAATGGGATGCAAGCTTACAGGCAACAGGTGATATTACGATCAGCTCTTCTGCACCGGTTACATCTAATACATTACGTGTGGGTACTGGCACATTAGCATCCTTCACAGAGGGAGCGGTAAATATAACCCTGCCCAATATTGCTTCAGACGGCAGCACTACCGTATCTGTAAATCTTGTTGATGCAGCAGGAGATCTGCTCACTGATGTACACAGTGTGACCTTCTCATCTGATTGTGAGCAGCTAGGTAAGGCCAATTTTAACAGCACCATTATTACAACCAGCACAGGTACTGCGACCACCACATATAACGCATCAGGCTGCGTTGGCAATGACACCATTACCGCCACAGTAGCCGTCGGTAGCATTAACAAAATCGCAACCGGTACCGTGACCGTGGCTGCTGCCAATGCTGGCTCAATTCAATTCACCTCAGTATCGAATACACTTATCGCCTTGCAAGGCACAGGTAACACAACAGGTCTGCCTGAAAACTCTACTGTAAAATTTACAATATTGGATGGTAATGGTGCTCCTGTTTCCAATCAGGCTGTCGCTTTCTCTCTCGACAGCACTATTGGCGGTATAACCCTCTCCACTTATACAGCTATCAGTGCGGCAAATGGTGAGGTTACAACTACAATTCAATCCGGCACAGTAGCAACCAGTGTCAGCGTTACTGCTATCGTCACCGGCAACACTGCCCTTGCTACAACCTCCGACACCATTGCTATTGCGACAGGACCAGCCGACCAGAATAGTATGTCGTTATCAGCTGTTACATTAAATCCAAGGGCATGGAATCGTGATGGCGTGACTGTCGGAATCACCGCTCGCCTTGCAGACCGATACAACAATCCAATTCAGGATGGTACTGCCGTATTATTCACCACAGAACTCGGCTCAATTCAATCAAGCTGCACAACTGTCAATGGTGCATGTACTGTAAACTGGATTAGCCAGCAACCAAGAGGTAGTGCTGCAAATTTTGGCCGTACAACAATCCTGGCTCATGTTGAAGGTGAAGAATCTTTCATTGACGTTAACGCCAATGGTGTATTCGATAGCGGTACTGATACCTTCACCGATCTTGATGAAGCCTATATGGATGAAAATGAAAATGGTGCCTATGATACTGGCGAACCATTTGTAGATTTCAATGGCAATGGCAACTGGGATGTCGCCGACGGCACATACAATGGATCCGGTTGCTCTAGTGGCTGTTCTGCGACAAAGTCTGTTACCGTACGTGACTCACTCGTGCTAGTCATGTCAGAAGATGTGCCCGCTATTTTCGCAATGGGAGTGAATGGATCTCCTGATAACCTCTGTAGTGATTATGCCTCCTGTCTGGCTTACCGTTTCTCTGGTGCAAGCCTGAGTACGGCTAATACCGGCAACCTCATAGTAACCATAGGCGGTATTGAAAATGCCCAGACATTACCCGCTGGTACAGATATTGCCTTTGACGCCACAAATGGAAAAATCGTCAGCGGCGCCAATGACTCCGTGGGCAATACCACTGCTCCTTACCCTAATTCGTTCTATGTTTCACTTGCTGCCGATAATACGCCATCCAATGACGGCGCCTTATCTGTAGATGTCAAAATGGGCGACGGTGGCAATACTTACAGTATGTATATCGCCGCTATCGACGACACAGGCGCAGCAGGCGTGATACCTTCAACGATAAAACTGGGCACAGGTACTGGTGCGGCATTTGTTAATGGCGCTCTCAATATCACCGCTACCAATCTGGCCTACCAGGGTTCTACCGCTGTTTCAGTAAATATCGTGGACAGCAACGGTAATCTTTCCACAAACACAAATACGGTTAATTTCACATCCTCATGTGTAGCCAGTGGCGCAGCATACTTTGATACAGCAACTGTGGTAACCACCACAGGTATAGCCTCGGTCACTTATACCTCTGTTGCCTGCGCCGGCATCGACACAATTATTGTCACCAGTGGTGATACAGCCATCGCCACTGGCGACGTAATCGTCACCCCACCAAGTGCTGGCTCAATTCAATCAGCTGCGCCCTCTGCTTCAGAGATCGCATTACTCGGAACAGGCAGCACCACCGGCCTGCCTGAAAGTTCGGTGATTAAATTTACTGTTACCGATGTAGTTGGCGCCCCCAAACCCAACGAGACCGTTAATTTCACGTTAGATAGCACAGTCGGCGGCTTAAAGCTGGCTAGCACCACTGCAGCCACTAATGCAAATGGCGAAGTAACCGCCACCGTACAGTCAGGTACAGTTGCTACCAGTGTACGTGTTACCGCTACAGTCGCCAGTAATCCACTGTTATCAACTACCTCGAGCGCAATTGTTATCGCAACTGGCCCACCGGATCAGGACAGCTTCTCGCTATCAGCCACTCAGCTCAATCCACGGGCATGGAATCTGAATGGCACAGATGTAACGATCACTGCACGCCTGGCTGACCGCTTCAATAATAAAATCCAGGATGGTACTGCCGTATTATTTAGCACTGAGCTGGGCGCTATCGTATCAAGCTGCACCACAAAGAATGGACAGTGTTCAGTCACCTGGACCAGCCAGAGCCCAAGAGGCAGTGCTGCCAATAAGGGCCGTTCAACCATTATTGCCACTGTTGAGGGTGAAGAGTCCTTTATTGATAACGATGCAAATGGCGTATTTAGTGATGGCGCTGCGGCTGCTTCTGATGTTCACACAGACCTGGATGAGGCATTCAGGGACGATAATGAAGATGGCAGCTACACCGCTGGCGAGTATTACATCGACTTCAATAATAGCGGTAACTACAGTACCGGTGATGGCAAGTACAATGGTGCTGGCTGCACACACCCTACACTGTGCGGTACCGCTGCATCGGTCACAGTCCGTGATTCACTGGTGCTCGTCATGGCTGAAGATACGCCAGCGCTCTATGCAATGGGCACCAATGGTGGCACCAATAATATCTGCACCAGCAAGGCCGACTGTGCCCTTGGCGTCAACTACCCAACTTTCTTTAATCTGACCACAGTGTCATCGGTGACCTTCACCATTGCCGGTAGCCAGCTCGGCCAGATCCTGCCCGTTGGCAGTACCGTTATGTTCATTGAAAGCAATGGCACGATAACTGCCGGCGGCAACCAGACCGTTGCCAATACAAGCCTTGATCCAGGTGTTGCAGGTAATGAATGGGTTACCCAGTACACGGTCTATCTTTCTCCAGATGGTACACCTACAAGTGACGGTGTCCTGAATATTGATATTACCGTCGCGGGCATTAAATACAGCCTGCCTCCTATATTACTTATCGACTAACACTCAAGACCTGCCCCCTATTCAAGGGGGCAGGTCTATTTTTTCAGGCCTCAAGGCCGCCGCATTACCAATATCGCTGTATAATTTGGCCATGCAAACCTCCAGTATTTTTCTCATTGGCCCCATGGGTGCAGGCAAAACCACCTTGGGACGCCAGCTCGCACGCCGCCTTCACATGGATTTCTTCGACACCGATCGTATTATTGAAGAGCGCACCGGAGTAGACATCCCGCTAATCTTTGAAAAAGAAGGTGAAGAAGGTTTTCGCAAACGCGAGGCTGCGGTGATTGATGAGTTTACCCAGAAACAGGGCATTGTACTGGCCACGGGTGGTGGCGCAGTACTCAACAAGACTAATCGCCAGCACCTGAAGTCACGTGGTACGGTGTTTTACCTGAATAGCGACCTGGAGTCCCTGCTTCAACGTACTCATAAGGACAAAAACCGCCCTCTTTTACATGGTTCAGAGTCACCTGAAGCCATTCTCACCCGGCTCATCGAGCAACGTGACCCGCTCTACAGGGAAACCGCCGACCACATAGTGGATACCAGCAATAGCTCGCTACGCTATGTAATACAGGCTATTATTAGCCATCTTGATAACAGTCCATAAAAAACTGAATACTTCGATGTCTGAAACTACTACGCTCAAGGTTGATCTGGGTGAACGCAGTTACCCAATCTATATTGGCCAGAACCTGCTCGATCAACCTGATATTTTAAAAAAGCACATTCCCGGCAAAAACGTCCTGATTGTCAGCAATGAAATCGTTGCCCCCCTGTACCTGAAAAAGGTAGAGGCGCTGTTATCAGGCATTCGTTTTGAAAGCGTGATTCTGCCCGATGGCGAACAGTACAAAAACCTGGAAGTGCTCAACACCATCTATGATGCCCTGCTAAGCCACCGCATGGATCGCAATACTACCATTATCGCGCTCGGCGGTGGCGTTGTTGGTGATATGGCCGGTTTTGCCGCCGCCAGCTATCAACGCGGCGTGCATTTAATTCAGATACCCACGACCTTGCTTTCTCAGGTTGACTCCTCAGTTGGTGGCAAGACTGGCGTCAATCACCCCCTGGGCAAGAACATGATCGGCGCCTTCTACCAGCCGCGTGCCGTTATCGCCGACACCAGCACGCTCAATACACTCGATAGCCGTCAATTGAGCGCCGGCCTGGCTGAGGTCATAAAATATGGCCTGATAAAAGATGCCGACTTCTTTGACTGGATCGATCAAAACATGGACGCCCTGCTCCAGCGCGACCCAAAGGCACTGGCCTATGCCATAAAGATCTCGTGCCAGACCAAAGCCGATGTTGTCGCCGCTGACGAAAAAGAGAGTGGGCAACGGGCACTGCTGAATCTTGGTCATACCTTTGGCCATGCCATCGAAACCGGCATGGGCTACGGTGAATGGTTACATGGTGAAGCCGTTGGTGCAGGCATGTGCATGGCAGCAAGGATGTCAGCACTGTTAGGCTGGATCGATGAAGCGCAGGTCAATAAAGTCATTGCGATCATGGAGAATGCCAGATTACCAACCATGGCGCCTGACTCCATGAGCGAGCAGCAATTTCTGGATCTAATGTCTGTTGATAAAAAAGTGCTTGATGGCGTGCTGCGCCTTGTCCTGCTAAAGCGTATTGGCCATGCCATAGTCACCAATGATTACAGCAAGGAACAACTGGCTGAAGCTATTCGAATTAGCTACAAAAAATAAAATCATGGAACATACTTACTCTGGTAGCCTGACCCCCTATGCATGCAATGACAGGAAGTCATTGGGTCGAGCTCATGATGAAGAAACCCCCATCTACCGAAATAATTACCAGAGAGACCGTGACCGCATCATTCATTCAGCCGCATTTCGTCGGCTGGAGTATAAGACCCAGGTTTTCGTTAATCACGAAGGTGATTTATTTCGGACACGTCTAACGCACTCTCTGGAGGTAGCGCAGATTGCTCGCAGTATTGCCCGTGAACTCGGCCTACACGAGGACCTATCCGAGGCCATCGCACTGTCACACGATTTGGGCCACACACCCTTTGGACACGCCGGACAAACCGCCCTCAACGAATGCATGAAAGATCATGGCGGTTTTGAACACAATCTACAGTCGCTACGGGTAGTTGATACACTGGAACAAAAATATGCCGAATTTTCTGGTCTCAATTTAACGTATGAAACTCGCGAGGGCATCCTCAAGCACTGCTCAAAAAACAATGCAAAAAAGTTAGGCGCACTAGGAGAACGTTTTCTAAATAAAACCCAGCCCAGCCTGGAAGCCCAGCTTACCGATTTATCGGATGAGACCGCATACAATAATCACGATGTTGATGACGGCCTGCGTTATGGCCTCATTCGCATCAATGATCTGTTAAAAATTGAGCTCTTCAGGAAACAGCATGATATCGTTGTTAAAAAATACCCAGGCCTGAATGATCGACAGCTAATACATGAGATCATAAGACGTATGATCAATGTCATGGTCGTCGATCTGATTGATACCTCACGTGAAAATATTGCCAATGCAGACCCCAAAAGCATCAATGATGTCCGTCAGCAAACCGCACCATTAATGGCTTTTAGCGAGACGATGTGCGAGCAAAAACTGGAACTCAAACAATTCCTACGTACCAACCTGTACCAGCACTATCGCGTCCATCGTATGAGTATGAAGGCCTTTTCAATTATTAAAGCCCTGTTTGAAGCCTTTATGCATGACCCACGCATCCTGCCCACTGAGGCACTGGAACACTGCAAGAAACTTGAAGGCCTTAATAGCAAGGATGGCCTGGCGCGTGGCATCGCAGACTATATCGCTGGCATGACAGACCGTTATGCGATTATCGAATACGAGCGTATTTTCAATCCCAGGCAGCTGTCTTTTGTTAATCTTATCCCGTAGTAAATCTAGCCTATAAATATGGCAGGACGTATTCCACAAAACTTTATCGATGACCTGGTATCTCGCGCAGATATCATTGAAGTTGTGAACGCACGTGTACCACTTCGTAAGAAAGGTAAAGAATACACTGCCTGCTGCCCTTTCCATAATGAGAAAACACCTTCATTTACTGTCAGCGATAGCAAACAGTTTTATCATTGCTTTGGCTGCGGCGCGCACGGCACCGC
>JAOUPA010000015.1 GCA_029880105.1 Gammaproteobacteria bacterium | reverse complement strand
CGAACTCATATCGACTTCCACAACCAATGTATCTGACGACTCAAACGCCTGCTCCACTTCTGCGCGCAATGGATAAAAGCTTTCGTCCGCAAAGTGAATTGAACCAAAAATATAAACAACTGACTGCATAGACTCGACACGCCAGAATAGCGCCCTGTCACCACTCGCGGCAAGCTGAGGGACAACCGCCAGATACACCCCAATACATAATATAAATTTCTTAATCATCTTTATTTTTTAGTTTTATAGCAGCTTCATACAATTCATTCTTATTGACGCCCGTTATCTTGGATGCAATTTTTGCTGCCTGTTTAATGGGCAGTTCATCCACCAGTGCTTGCAAAATTTCATCCAGCAGGGGATGCACTGATTTTTCCTTAACGCTTCCTGACACCACCAGTACCATTTCCCCTTTGCTCTGCATTTCATCTTCAGCCACCCAGGCGCATAGCTCACCGAGGCTCGCCTTACGGATAGTCTCATAGGTTTTTGTAAGTTCACGCGCAAAGGTTGCCGGCCGCTGCTGACCAAATACCGCCTTCATATCCTCCAGTGTTTCAACAACACGGTGGCAAGATATATAAAAGACCATAGTGCGCGATTCCTCGCTCAGTAACTGTAAATACTTCAGCCTTGCTGCCTGCCTGGCCGGAGGAAAACCTTCAAAACAGAAATGATCCGATGGCAGGCCTGCCGCACTCATGGCGGCGATCGCAGCGCATGAACCCGGGATAGGTACAACTTTAATACCCTGCTCATGTGCCTGTGCAACCAGGCGATAGCCAGGATCGCTGACCAGGGGCGTGCCTGCATCGGAAATAATCGCAACAGACTCGCCCTGCAATAATCGTGCAATCAGGCGCCCGGCCTGCTGCTCCTCGTTGTGTTCATGGTAGGCCTGCATGTGCGTAGAAATACCCAGGTAACTCAGCAGGCGCTGGCTGTGCCTGGTATCCTCGGCTGCAATAACCTCGACCAGCTTAAGCATTTCTATAGCTCGCGTGCTAATATCACCCAAATTTCCAATGGGTGTTGCTACAATATAAAGCGTTCCAGTGCCCACTGCATAGGGGTTTTTGATCGAAATTTTGATTGACACAGTTAATCCTGCAAAACATACTTATTTAGCGTTAATATTAACGGATTCAGTTACTAACTCGCACTGATTATTCGCTTTTCCATACATAGATTTTTCACGATTACAGGGTTCTACTATATTTTGCTGTATACAAGACCGACAAAACTCCTGACACCGCTGCTTTTCTCATTACTGAGTGCCTGCAGCATCACTCCAGAAAAAAGCATCGACGACCTCATCTCCGATGCTGTTCGCAACCAAACCATTGAAGAAGGTAGCGAGGCTGGCGCAAAAGAAACACCCGAGTACTATATCAAACTCGCCAGCGTCAGCACCGGTGAAACCCAGCAGAAATACTTGATCAAGGCTGCTGAGCTACTCTATCAAAGTGGCGATATTGCTTCTGCGCAGGCTCAACTTGAAAGCATCAGATCGGATGAAGCGGCTGATTCACGCCATATCCAAATTCAACTGCTGGCAGCAAAAATCGCCTTGGCCAATCATAACCCTGCACAGGCCATTGATTTATTACCCAAGCAGAAAAGAATGACCACAGACCAGTTTATCGAGGTGGGCGAGGTTCGTGCCGATGCCAGCATCGCCATGGGATATTACACTGCTGCTATTCAATCACGCGTCAGCATTGACCCCTATTACCAGAGCAATGATCAGCGAGCAGTTAATCATACTGCAATCTGGTCAGCACTGAATTCACTACCCACTACTGTGCTCAAAGAACTAAAATCTAAAGACTCATCACTGCTGGGCTGGTTTGAACTGGCACGCATAATACGATCTGCTCAAATCAGTAACAAAGAACTGGAAAATAAAATCCTGGACTGGGGTACAACTTTTCCACATCACCCGGTAAGCAATACCTTTATCACCCAACTACTTGATTCTCTCCAGCAGCCACTGACATCAGAAAATAATATTGCTGTGCTATTACCGCTGCAGGGCCCATATAAGGTGGTTGCGGACGCGATCAGAAGCGGCTTCCTCAGCGCCTATTACGCAGACACCAACCAGTACAACAAACCTCGCATTCGTTTTTACGATACCGCCACAAAAGATACCGATTTCATCACATTATACGAAACAGCAGTTAGCGATGGTGCAGATTATATTGTCGGCCCATTCGACAAAACTATGATTAATCAGTTAATGCAATTACAACAGGCTGGCAGCACCTTACAAGTTCCAGTACTCACCTTAAACTATGCCGAAGATGGATCGGTAAAAGTCAACAACCTATATCAATTTGGATTATTACCTGAAGATGAAGCTAGACAGGTTGCTGAACTCGCTATTCGGCAGAACAGGAATACAGCTGCCATACTGGTACCTGATACCCCATGGGGACAACGTCTAAAAGATGCCTTTCAGCAACGCTATGCTGAACTTGGCGGCAGTATTCTTTCAACCCAGTTTTTTGATGAAAAATCTGGTGATTACAGCCAACCAATTAAACAATTGCTCAATTTACAATACAGTAACCAGCGTCATAAAGACCTGGAACACCAGCTAGGTGTTGAACTCAAATTTTCGCCATACCGTCGCCAGGATATCGACATGATATTTCTAGCTGCGACCCACCGTTCAGCACGCAGCATTATGCCAGCCTTCAAATTTCACCATGCGGGGGACCTGCCTGTCTATTCAACTTCACACGTTTATACTGGTATCGAAGACAGGTCTGCCGATCTCGACCTTAATGGCCTGACGTTCTGCGATCTGCCATGGACGTTAATCGGTGACAATAAATTAAATCAGAGCTTTAACAAAAACTGGCCTGAACAGCAAAATTATACTCGGCTTTTTGCATTAGGTATCGATAGCTACCATCTACTTTATAATCTGCAACCTTTATCCAGATATAATTATGCCCGCTTTGCTGGCCAGACCGGCAATATCTACATGGATGAAAACAATCGCCTGCATCGAGACCTATTGTGGGCCAAATTCAGAAAAGGTATTGCACAGTATATTGACACAACTATTATGCGCATAATTCCAGAACCCATTGAACAGGACGAGTCATAACCGAGGTCAGCATGCCGAAGATGCATGCTGTAATTATCTGGTACAACAGGGGCTCAAGTTGATTGCCAAGAACTATCGCGGGCATTACGGAGAGGTAGACCTGATTATGCAGGATGGTAATACCCTGGTTTTTGTCGAGGTTCGTTTCAGAAAAAATGCTCTCTACGGTAACGGACACGAAAGCATCACAACCCAGAAACAACAACGCATTTTGAGCACGGCACAGGAATATCTGCAATATGAAACAAAGATAAAAAATGGCCGGATTGACGTTGTCGCCATGTCAGAAAAGCCTCAAAATACGGACAAGAATAATAATTATATTTTCGACTGGATAAAAAACGCCTTTTAAAATCTCTGCCATACGAAACAATCACTATGGATTTAATCAAACGAATCAACCAGAATTTTCAAGACAGTATCAGCACCAAACAACTGGCTGCTGAGATACTGGCAGAACCGATTGCGCGTGCAGCACAGGTTATGACGCAATGCTTGCTTAGCGGTGGAAAAATTCTCTCCTGCGGCAATGGTGGCTCAGCTGGCGATGCCCAGCATTTTTCATCAGAGATGCTCAACCGTTTTGAAATTGAGAGACCAGGTCTTCCCGCCATTGCCCTGACAACTGATAGCTCAACAATTACCTCTATCGCCAATGATTATAGCTATGAACAGATCTTTTCCAAACAGGTAACTGCCCTTGGACAGCATGGAGATATCTTGCTCGCCATTAGCACCAGTGGAAACTCGGTTAATGTCAACAGGGCGATTCAGGCGGCTCATGTGCGTGACATGCTGGTCGTAGGCCTGTCTGGGAAACAGGGTGGTGAACTCGGGGCACTACTATCAACTAATGATGTTGAGATCCGTGTACCGAGTGATTCAACGGCAAGAATTCAGGAGGTGCATTTGCTGACTATTCACTGCATCTGCGACCTGATTGATCATCAGCTAGGGCTTGCTGGTTAAATATTCGTTTATTAGAAACTGGTATCTTCATCCCTGAAGAAGCCTTGATGCTGTTTCTATTATAAGTTACCGATAAGGATATCCATATGGCGCACCATACGGCCCATAGTAATTAGGTACGTTATAGTAGGGGTTTGTTGGCTGCGGATAGCCATTGTAATATGGCTGCTGAATTTGCGGATATGCATAAGCCGGATTTGGATTCTGCCACACCGCTGCCTGATTATTTGCTGGCACACCGCTCATCTGAGGTCTGTTCATTCCAGGTTGCATCATATATTCAGGCGACATATTGTTCATTGCAGCGCGCTGTTTCGCCATCTGCTCCTGATACCTTGCGCGTTCCTGCTCCATCCTGGCATGCTGCTCCTTTATCCACAGTGGTGGTTCAGGCGGAGTGAAGTTAGAAGAGACATCATTAGCTGAAGATTGCTCTGTATTCTGTTTTTCAAACTCTGTACGTCGCTTTTTCATTTCAGTGCGGTGCTGCGCTACCCACTCAGGAGGCTGTGGACGTGCCCAGCTCTCTATAGATGAATTTGCAGCAGATGGTACGCCGCTATTATTTAAACCATTACCTGACTCCTGTACTGATGCTACTAATTCATCAAGCTGATCAGGCCAATTGATATAAGCGACAATTGCAACCGATGGTATCGCTACCAGTAGAGTCATCATCAAGGGTGTAAGCTTATTAGACAGGCTAGGTTGTTCGCCTGCATATTCCATCTTATACTCACCGCTACTCACTGATTCAGATGCTTCATTTTCAGCAGCAACATCAGCATCACTGGTTACCGCATTTTCTTTTTTCTTTGTCATTTAATTACTCCACAAAAATTAACTTTGATATTTTTTACCAGGGCGTAAAAGAGTTCATAAACTGCATTGGCCTTGAAACACTATTGTTTATAACAGCCATATCATGACTCATCTGCCGCATCGCAAGTGTCATTTCAGTAGCATGCGCATTCATCTCCTGAATACCCATTGTCTGCGCCTGCATGTTTACAACAACACTCTGCATTGTGCCATTAATTGACTTCATCTCCGTAGCAATGCTACCGACATCCTGGGTAAGACTATATATCAGGAAGAACCCATAGGTAGCCAACAGAATAAAGGCAAACATCGACGGATAAACAATCATTTCCCACCGACGTGCGCTTGCAGTAAATGTCTTAGTCAGATCATCCATGCTTTGACTCAATACATGTTCAACACTATCTTTTATTGTGTCGTCATAATAGCCAAACATAGATAGTTTTTTGTCGCATATCCGTGGATCATTTGGACAGGTATCCGGATCCCCTGTGCAACCTACGGTGCCTGGCTCGCACTCAATAGACTCGATAATAATATCCCTTACGGATTTTATTTTTTTCTTTTCCGGTTTCTTTTCATTAGACATTTGCTTCACCACTTACTTAATCAATAAAAATATTACCCAGATATTTTATTTCTAAGTTTTTCTGCGCTGTCCGTATCAAGACCCTGAATAACTCTTAATAAATAACTGACCCGATCACTATTTTGAGCGTCCCCGTTCGAGGCTAGCAAACGTATTGCTGCTTCATAATAAGCCTTGCCCGCCTGCTGCCACTTTCCCTGCGAGTAATAAACATTACCAAGCTCTCCATATATATCTGCATCTCCATCATCTAAACCTATGATATCAAGGTATCGCTTTTCTGAATCCTGGAAATTTCTAACCCAGAATGCCTGCCTGGCCATAACCAACATATCGTTTTTATCTATAGATACTTCACTTGCGCGTGAGTCCGGCAACGCCGCATTATTCGATTTAGCCTCGGCCTCTATCAATTTTTCGGCATCGCTATTTACTGGCTCTTTAACTTGATCAGCAACTGGCTGTGCAGCTATAGCAGGCACTACAACACTCTCTTTTTCTTCTGCTAAAGCTACAGGCATATCTTCAGCAGGAGTATCCATAGTCTCTATTGCAGTTGTGACAATCTTATCTTTCTGCGTAATTTCTTCCTGGCCGGAATCAGCTACATTCAACTGGTCATTTGGGCAGTCTTCCTTCACCACAACTTTGATTTCTGTTGCCGGCTCAATATTTACAGGCGCCTGATGAGAAGGAATTGATATCTCTGCCATATCTTCAACCAAAGATAACCCTGCATTAATATACTGATTAATATGCGGCTGAAATATTATTACTCGAAAATATATCAATGCGGCAAACAATGCCAAAAAAAGAAGCCATTTTAATGGTGTGATCAAAAATCTTATAACTGTCATTTCTATGTCTCGTATTTAGTTAATCAGGCTTGGATATAATGATTTAGCCAAGCGCTCAAATTCTTCTGCACTCTTACTATTACTATAAAGCTCGAAAATCGACATTCCTTCGCTCAGCGTACGCCTAAAATTTGTTCTTTGACATAACCTATCGGGGATTACCCTGAATTTGCCTAGCATTGCCAGTGCCTCTTCTGCCTCATCTGATTCTCTAACAGCGTGGTGAGTGTCTGCCCTGTTAATAAATGCAACCAGTTCTGGACTCCGTTCATCACCACAGGCATCTTTGACAATTTTCAGAAACCGCTGTGTTGCCCAGACATCAGGTTGACTCGGCTGCACCGGTACTATCACGCGGTCCGCTACAGCAATCGCTTCTTTCATCGCTGCCATATTGGCGGCACCAACGTCTACCAGAACATGACCTGCATGACTCTTTAACATTTGACCAATAATGCCGTCTTCAATAACTCTTACTTCAAGCTCAGGAATAATACCCTCTTCCTGACGAACTAACGCAACATCACTAAGCGTCTTCTGAGGATCAAGGTCATAAGCGACTACTACCTTTCCTTTCGCCCTCAGCCATATTGCCAGATTAAAGGCAATGGTGCTTTTTCCTGAGCCACCCTTAAGATTTGCAATAACAGTGATCACTTTATTGCCACCTTGTTACTGGATTTGCTGCTGGCACTGCATTCTGGCCCTCAATTTTCGTAAACCCTTCTGGAAGACTAAACAGTTTACCGGGCTGGCTGGATATTTTTATATTCTTTAACTCTCTGACATAGCCACCAGGTAGCTCTTCTCTAATGGCAATCTTAAGACCTGTGTCATACCATTGATACGATTTCACACTTTGTCCATCCGGGCGGCTCATTGTACGCTGCCATTTTTCAGTATTTCGACCATTTATCTTTTCTGTACCCAGCATCTTCAGTTCTGCTACCGAACCATCTGGAAAGAATTCTCTTAATGCCAGTTTTCTTTTTACATCTATCCAATGAAGTGTGCGTAACTTGCCACTACGACCATCAGAAATAATCTGCCACTTTTCTGTCGTATATCCATCTATTGCTTCCTCACCCAGTTTCTCACAAACAGCATTTGCTATCTGGTCACAGGGAGTATTACTTTCCTTCATATCATTCTGTACAGAATACTTTGTTTCCCGGTAGGACTTCATATCCTCATTAATCAACAGAGATCGGCCTCCATCTGTGGAGACAATTTCAATAAAATTCTGCCCATTAACACTCATCTCTCTTCTAACAGCCTTTTCACCAACAAATAATTTCATTTCTCTTATAGGCTGTCTTGGCACAGTAATCACAGCATCAGCTGAAAACTCAATAGTTTTGGCTTCGGCATATGAATAAATATTCATTAACACCGCAAATGCTATTACAGAGATTTTTTTCAATACACCCATAACATCACCGTGTAATTCTTACTTTGGTAATCAACACTGAGATTGCCACATCCCTGTGAACACTCTCATACATCACTTACTGTGCAGGTGCAGGTGCTGGCGCTGGCTGCGGTGCATAACCATATGGTGCATAGCCGTAACCAGGACCATAACCAGGGCCATAGCCGCCCCAACCTGGGCCATAACCGTTATAGCCGTTATAGCCATTGTAGTAATTATTACGACCATAGTAGTCGCCATAACCGTTACCATAACCACGACCACGAGCATTAGTATTGCCACTCATATTAAAACCGAAATTGCCATCGCCAAGGAAATCACCCATACCATCACCCCAGCCATTACCGTTATTACCCCAGTTATTATTATTGTTGCCCCAGCCATTATTATTCCAGGGACCCCACCAGGCTTCCGCAGCCAGGGGTGTTGCCAGGGCAGAGGTGACTACTACAACAGACAGTACTTTTCTAAAGTTTTTCATAATTTTTTCTCCCCCTCATATGAAGGTAGTTACTTGACACAATTAGATGCCACAAGTTGCTCTCTGGTTATTCTCAACTGAGTCAAGCCGCAGAGAGCAACGTACGTGACCAGTTTAAAAAGTTTTACTACCAGATCCATGGTCTACCAGTTAGGCCTGAGTACGGATATAAAGACCCTGGATACAATCCATAACCACCTGAATTCAGCAATAACCCAGGATGAATTGCCGGGGTTAATAATGGACTACTATAAAGCCCTGCTGGATAACCATAAGCATCATTCAGTAAAGGTGACAATCTGCCATATCCTGTTACTGGCTCTACCAATAATTCATTGCCACGACCATAAGAATCCCGTCGCGCTATCCATTCCTTAAAACGCTGATCATGCAATTTCATATTAGTCGTCTTGCTTGGTTTACGGTCTGGCACATTACCCCATGGGCGCTGCCCACTAAATGTTTTTTTATAGCTCGATGATTTAATCGGCTTCCATGGGTTTTTTGAAACCTTGGGCGAATAGCGAACCTTATTTTCTTCATTAAATGTACGACCGCTACCCCACTGCTTATCGTCATCATCATTACGGTATGAAAAACTCGAAGGTGGCGCAAATCCAGAAAAACCAGCTCTTGAATCATCACTATCTCGCCACTCATTTGCACTTATTGACTGTACAAATAAAACAGACAGTACGATTAAACCTATTTTTGAGTAACCACTAATCATGTCTCTACCCTTCCAGATATTGCTGCGTCCAATCATTTAACCCCTACTGCCTCGGGACTTGATAATTAGGCTGATAATAATACTCCGCTGGTGGCATAGCTGGCGCATAAGCTTGCCCTCTGGCATACGGATAAGGTTGCTGCATTCTTTCTGGCATACGGCCATAATATGCGTTGGACATCGGTATACCCGAGTTATAATTCTGATACGATGGCTGCTGTGGCCAATGCTGCATCTGCGGCATATTGGACTGTTTCATCCACTGCTCCATCTGTATCTGTCGCTGCCTGACCCACTCAGGCACATCTTCATCTGGCTTTACCATCTGCACTGGCATGCTTCCCTGTTTTTTTCGCACCTGAGTTTCATTCTGAATATTCTGATCAAAATTGTATTGACCTACATCACCAACCGGTCTATATGGGCCTGGCGGTGGCAATATATCCCGCCCCTCATCCGCACGTACCGAATGAGAGGTAATTAATAAAATAGTCAGTGTTAGCACCAAGCTTGTTGTTTTCATGAATACACCTTGCTTATTCTGATTCCAGCCCAGGATTGAGACGGATACCTCTTCTTTTTTTCGAAGCCACTGCCTGCTTTTCAGTAACTGATACCACTTCTTTCTTTACTGAGTTTTTTTTGCTCGGTGATGACTTCTTCTTTGGTGTCGATGCTTTCTTCTTCGATACCGCTTTCTTTTTTATCGCCGGTGAAGAAACTTGCTCAGCCTCGACTTTTCCGGCCTTTTTCTCAACGACGGCTGCGTCTGTTTTGTCCTGTGTTGTTTCGGCCTTTACTGCCGAAGCCTCACTTTGAGCAGTTCCTCCAGTTGAAGGAGATGGTGCTGATGGCGGCACTCCACCACCCGGTGGATTGGATGAACCCGAGGGACTCGGCGGCGGCGATGAAGGCGGTGGAGGTGGTGGTGTATTACCTGAACCGCCACCAAAACGTTCAAGAAGGCTCTGTATTCCCATTCGCACCATAATAACGAACATACGGCCAATGTAATAAGCCCACATCACCGCATTGATGACTGCTGTATATATCCTCATCCACAGAGGCAGTTTATATTCAACGGGTTTTGCCACACCGTTGGTCTGGGCCGGGCAGGCACCCATATTTGCAACTGCATAAAAATGCTTGCTGGCACTGATACAGCCTAAAGGTATAACGACCAAGGTCAGTATTGTTGCAACACCAGCACCGTATAACAGGCTCACCGCCATACCCTTAAAGATAAGATCATCCAGAATCATGAAGGCGCCAGCCATCAATGTAACTGCTGTAATAACAATAGGCCGCATACGGGTCTGACCAGCAATCAGAACTGCATCCTTGATATCAACGCCATTGGCTACTTCATTCTTGACAAACTCAACCAGCAAAATCGAATTTCGAACAACAATACCGGCTAGCGCAATAAAGCCGATCATTGAAGTTGCAGTAAATTCTGCATTAGCTAGCCAGTGACCTGGAATAATACCAATCAGGGTCAAAGGGATTGGCGCCATAATCAGGCCACCAAGTGTAAAATTTTTGAATTCCCAGACGATCAAGCCATAAATGAGCAGCATCGCCGCCATAAAGGCACCGCCCATATCCCTGAATGTTTCATAGGTTACGGTCCATTCACCACCCCATTCGAAACCACTGGTAAAATCATCATCCGGCGGGCCTAACAACCCCATTGGCATACCTGTCATGGTTACACCATCAGGCGTCTCATAATTTTCCAGCAGATCTTCTATGGCAAACATGCCATATATGGGCGCACCAAGGCGGCCTTCCATTTCACCTGTAACATATTCAACCGGACGCAAGTCCTTATGATAAACAATATGCTCTTCAGTCTCTTTCACAAATCGGCCTAATTCAGCCAACGGCACCGTTTCACCGTTAATACCCATGATTGGCAAATTACCCAGGCGATTTATCTGAGAGCGAACCCCCATCGGTGCCTGAATAACCACGTAGGTTGGTTCAAGCACCACTCCTTTTTTAACATCACCAAGCTGATAACCACCCATCACCATAGAAAGGTTACGATTAATGGTATCGACAGATATTCCGCGGCGTACCGCCTTCTCAGTATCCACCTCAAAACGCCAGTAGTCATGGGGTGTAGCCATATAGTTATCGACGTCAACCACACCATCTGCTTCCTTAAATATCCTGGTCATATCGTGGGCAACCTGATGCCGCGTATCAGCATCTGGCCCATAAATTTCGGCAACCACTGTTTGCAATACTGGTGGACCTGGTGGCATTTCAATAATTTGAATGGTAGCACCTAGTTCAGTTGCCATCTCAGTTAATAATTCACGTGCATTCACCGCAATTTCATGGCTGGCTCGCTCGCGATCTTCCTTATCCAGCAGCATCACCTGAATATCTGCCTCCCATGGCTGCTGCCTCAGGTAGTAATGGCGTACCATGCCGTTAAAATTAAACGGTGATGCAGTGCCGATATAAGTTTGTATAGAGGTCACTTCAGGTATTTCACGTAGCTTTGCCGCTAGTTGTGTCGTTACATTCGCTGTTACCGGCATTGCAGTACCATCTGGCATATTAACGACAACATTAAATTCAGGCTTATTGTCGAATGGCAACATTTTCACTGTAACCGCCTGTGTATAAAACAGAGAACATGCCAGAAACGTCGCACCAATCAGTGAAAATAGAAAGATCAAACCAACCGTTCTATTCATGCATAGTGGTGCCATACACGGACGATAAAAACGACCAATCATCTCGGCCACTCTTGCTTCACGCCTCTCTGCCTTTTCCAGTGCACCCAGCTTGGGTCGAACACGCATGGCGAACCAGGGAGCAAAAATAAACGCCGCGATCAGCGATAACAACATCGCCGAAGAACCCAGAACAGGAATCGGGCGCATATAAGGCCCCATCAGGCCGCTAACAAATCCCATGGCCAGCAAAGCTGAAACGATTGTCAGGGTAGCAAGAATGGTTGGGTTGCCTACTTCGCGAACGGCGTCAATAGCAATATTGGTTGTGGTTTTTCCTGCCTGCAACCATCGCCTGAAGATATTCTCAACCACCACGGTAGCATCATCAACCAGAATACCGATAGTAAATACCAGCGCAAACAAACTGACACGGTCAATAGTGTAATCAAGCAACCATGCCGACCAGACCGTCACCAGAATAACAATCGGGATAATAATAATTACCACAAATGCTGCACGAGCACCGAGCCCAGCTAGACACAGCAAACTTACTGCCACCGTTGCCTCAAACAGTGCCAGCAATAATTCATTTACTTTATCATTCGCAGTCTTACCGTAATTTCGAGTTATCGCCACTTGAACATTATCTGGAATAAGATGACCTTTCAATGAATCCAGTTTTCTCAATAAATCATTGGCAACACTGACACCATTACTACCGATTTTTTTTGCGACTGCAATTGTAACTGCTGGCGAGTTATTTGCCTCTGGTGTAAGACCATCGTGTGCCGGCCCGGTTGAGTACGAGACCATCTTGCTTGTTTCCTCAGGTGCCTGATAAACCCAGGCGACATCCCTGACATATACTGGCGAACCATTTCTGATAGCGACTACAAGATTCGAAACATCCTGTGCACTCTTCAAAAACGCGCCGGTATAAACATGAAGACTACTATTATCGCCTTCTACGTGACCCGCAGATTTTTCTGAGTTAGCTGTTTTAATCGTATTGGCCACATCTTCAACACTAATTCCAAAGCCGCTCAATCGTTCTGGAGAAACTTCAACTCGTATCTGTTCAGCTCGCCCACCAACTACAAAACCCTTGCCTGAATTTGGCACCTCTTCAAGACGCTGTAATACATCCAGTGCCAATGTCCGCAACATTGAATCATCAATACCAGAGTCTTCAGACCACAATGTCACCGTCACCACTGGTACGTCATCAGTTCCCACTGGTTTAACCAGTGGCATGGATACACCCGGTGGAATCTTATCCAGATTTGACTGCAGTTTGTCATGCACTTTTACAATTGAATCACCAAAATCTTCGCCTACTTTAAAGCGTGCTGTCACCATGCCCTGACCACGAGCACTGGCGGAATAGACATGACGAATACCAGGTATTTCACTAATCATTCGCTCGAGTGGATTAACGGCAAGACTTGCAACCTGCTCTGCGGAGGCCCCTGGGTACTGGAAGAAAATATCCACCATGGGTACAGATATCTGAGGGTCTTCCTGACGCGGCGTAAACATTAGCCCAAGCATACCAATGCCGAGGAAGGCAAACATTAACAAAGGTGTAACAGGTGAATTAATGAACTGGCGTGTAATGCGTCCTGCTATACCAAGATTGGCTTCATCTAACTGCAGGTCATTTTCTTCTTTTACATTTTCTGCATCTATTTCATTTGACATTATTGTTCAGCCGGATATAAAAAATTTGTACTTAAGTTTTATTAAAGCTCTCTTATCTTAAAGAGTCAGGTGACCAACCTGATTTAATACCCGGTGGCGGTGAAGCAAATATCTGTTCTCCCGGTCGAATACCAGATAATACAGCAACATTCTCATGATCAACTTCATCACCCAGTCTGATTAGACGCATCTCGGCCCTATTATCACGATTGAGTACAAACACAGCGGGCAAGCTACCTCGTCGTACAACCGCTGAAGAGGGAATAACTGGCATGTCGGTAATAGGCGTATTGACATCAGGAATCATGACTTCGGCATACATACCCGGGCCGCCTGGCACGCCTTCAGGCAAATCAAATTTCACAACCACTGTGTGTCGTTCAGAATCGGCCATAGGAAATATCTGAGCTACTCGAACATCAATATAGGTATCACCCACATCCAGTTTTGCAGGCACCACCATGTCCTCACTCAGTGCCGAAACCAGTCTCGCAGGCACATCGACCTTAAGCTGCAAATATCGGGTATCAGCATATTGCAATATTGCCTGGCCAGGCTGAACAGTATCGCCAACTTCTGCCAGTTTTTTGACAATAACACCTTCAAAAGGAGAAATGGCACGGGTATCACGCAGACGAGCGTCGATTTCCTCAACTCGCGAACGTGCTCCAGCAATACCACTTTGTGCCTGACTGACGTGTGTACTCTGTGAATACAGATCAACATCACGCACCACCCATGGGTTCAGTCCATTATTAAAAGGGTATCCATTGTTCGAAGACCCTCCAAAACCCATAAATTTTTCGAACATGGATGGAAAGTATCCCATACTTGGCGCTGTCTGCTGCTGTTGAAAGGCCTGAGGAGCCCAGAATTCTCGTGAATATTGAGCACGTGCATCCTGCAGCGATGAAGTGCGTCCATAAAGGTCAGCCATAGCCTGACGTCGCTGCGCTATCACATCATCATCATCAATAGCCACCAGCACCTGACCTTCATCAAACCATTCGCCCTCGCTTCCTGCAATAAATTCAATTCGTCCCGGCGTCTGTGCAGCCAGAGTTACTTCCCTGTAAGGTTTTACAGTACCACCCAGCACCACGTGGGCACCAGTCTTGGCATTTGTCACCGTAATAATGGCATCATGCTTATTACTGCTTTGCGCATCAGGATAAAAAAACTTGTTCGTCTTGTACGACGAGCGACTATTACCCTCTGATTGATAATATGCAGTTTCAGCCACCAGCTGAAGTGGCGACACAATAGTCGCCACAAGCAGCAAATGTTTCAAATGATGACCAACTACGGCCTGCCTGAAATACCCATGACTCTTAAGCATTACTGCTTTCCCCATAAAACTGACACAAGACTGTTATCTATAGACTGAATCTATGCTTTTGCCATAGCTGCAAAGCTTTTAATGAAGGGACCCGCCATACGAGGGTCTTTAATCATGGCACCATAGTCACCAACCAGGAATTTTAGCTTGCCCGTCGTATAGGCAACGCCGAGTCCCATCATTCCAGGCGGCTTACTGGCCCATTTGGCCCAATTATCAGCACTTGCCCTTAAATCCCAGTTCAACGCCTCTCCATTATAGGCACCAGCAGATACCACGTGACCATTTTCAACAGTAATCACACCGGTAGGTTGTGGCTCATTTTCAAAGCCATAGGCAATAACTGAATTAAAATTAATCTGTTGTAGCGCACCCGCCAGGGCTGGCTCAGCATTCCAGGCTTCCTGAAATCTCTTCATCCAATCTTCTTCAAACATTTTACCCTCGACCTCATTTAAATTATTTTTATGGAAAAACCACCTTGACCATAACTCTTTGATTTCCAAAAAATCACAGTTAAGGTTGATTATCCTAGCAGATATTTATTTTTTTCTTGATCAATATCACCAAATAGATAATCTATGGCATATTTTATGGTTATTACACACTCAGACATGTTACGCAATGCATCAATAATTGCAACAAAATAAAAGGCCTCATACCAGAAACACTAACGTTTCTCGCACAAGGCCTAAATAACTAGAGATTTTTCAGCATCCATTCACTGCAACCCATTATAATAAACTTACTTAACTACGTGTAACGTAGGCTTTTTGGCTTTTTTGCTTTTTGAGGCTGCTTCCTGTCCATCAAGATGCTCTTCTGTATCCTTATCCGACAACGCCTCATCATCAGAGAACATCATTCCCTGACCATTTTCACGTGCATAGATCGCTTCGATAGCCCTGATCGGTACATAAATTGATTCAGATACTCCATTAAAGCGAGCACCGAAAGTAACCTCATTATCCCCAAGAACCAGTGCAGAAATTGCCATAGGCGCAATATTCAACACAATCTTACCATCCTGAATATATTCAACAGGCACAAGACAGCCTTGATGCGATACATTGACCAGGAGATGGGGCGTCATACCATTATCAACAATCCATTGATACATGGCGCGAATAAGATAGGGTCTGCTAGATGTCATCGCATATGACCTGTTAAAGTAATTAAAAAATCACACTGAAGCTCTGCTTCAAATTAACATAGCATATCATTGGAATCTATAAGAATCTTTATACTGGCCATGCATCCAATCCAATGGCCCTGGCAACTACATTAAAGTCGCAACTCACGTTCTGCTTCGGTCAGGCTCAATTGAAAGCCTTCGCGTTCGAACATGCGGTTTGCATATTCTTCAACAACCTTGGCAGCTTTTGGCAATTCAATACCATAGCGTGGTAATCGCCACAAAATGGGGACCACACTGGCATCAACCATTGTAAAACAATCGCTTAAAATGAAGGGCATCGCCGAAAAGAGCTGTGCAGAGGCCGCAATACTCTCGGACAGCTCCTTACGTGCTTTAACGACAGCTTTTTCACCCTTGGTTTCAATAATATCCACCAGCGGAAACCAGTCATTTTCAACACGAAAAAGAACCAGTCGTGACTGAGCGCGAGCGACAGGTCCAACAGGCATTAATGGTGGATGAGGAAAACGCTCCTCCAGATACTCCATGATAACCCTTGAGTTGTATAACACCAGGTCACGATCAACCAGGGTTGGCAGACTGCAGTATGGATTTAAATCAATCAGATCCTCAGGCAACTTCTTCGGATCTACTTCCACTGTTTCATGTGCAATCTCTTTTTCTGCCAGAACTATACGCGTTCGATGGCATTCGATTGATGTGCCTGTTGTATACAAATTCATTATTACAGTCCCTACTGTTGTTTTTATATATTCACACAAACAACAGTTTAGTGAACGTCTTTCCAGTACTCTTTCTTCAACAAATAAGCAAAGACAAAGAAAATCGCCAGATAAATAAGCACGTAAACGCCTAATTCTCTACGTTCAACCTGTACTGGCTCAGCCACATACACCATGAAGTTCACCAGGTCAGCAACAAAAGCATCATACTCTTCTTCCGTCATTGAACCAGCCTGCACAGTATCGAAACTCTCAATACGTTTAACAGATACACCAGCGTGTTCTTCTGTTACATAAACAGGCTTCTTGATACCCTGCTGCTCCCAAAGCACATGAGGCATACCCACATCAGGGAAAGTCGTATTATTCATACCACTTGGACGACCCTCATCAGCGTAAAAAGTACGCAAATAGGTATACAACCAGTTAGCACCACGTGAACGCGCAGTCAATGAGAGGTCTGGTACTGGGCCGCCAAATGCACCCTTGGCATAATCTGTTGACATAGCAACATTCATCAGATCACCTACCTTGGTCACCTCACCTTTCTTGTCACGTGTAAAGATCATCATTTCACGTATTTCGTCATCTGACATATCCATATCTTTGGCGATACGATTGAAACGCATAAAACCTGCTGAATGACAGCTATAACAGTAATCAGCAAAAGTTTTTGCACCACGCTTGATTGAATCTTTATCATGGATATCAATCGGGGCCGTGTCCAGATGTGCGCTACTGGCGGCAAACGAAATTGCCGGGAAAATAGCCAATAATAATATCAGGATATGTTTTTTCATGATGTAACCCTATCCGGTACAGGTTTTGTTTGCTCGTTTTTCGAAGTTACGTAAAGCACTACAAAGAATGCAAAGTAAAGGAATGAGAACACCTGCGACATTAATGTAATGGTTGCGTTCACTGGCTGCATAGCCAACCATCCCAGCACAACAAAGCTCACAACAAAAGTCACCAGGTTCGCTTTGTAGATACCTGAACGATAACGAATCGATTTCACCTTGCAACGATCAATCCATGGCAGGAAGAACAATAGAACAATCGCTGCGCCCATTGCGCCCACACCCATCAGCTTATCGGGAACAGCACGCAAAATGGCGTAAAACGGGGTGAAGTACCAAACCGGTGCAATATGCTCAGGCGTCTTCAATGGATCAGACGCAATAAAGTTTGCATGCTCCAGGAAGTAACCACCACCTTCAGGGAAGTAGAACAACACCACACTAAAGAAAAACAGGAAAGCAACCACGCCAACGATATCTTTAACAGAGTAGTAAGGGTGGAAAGGAATGCCGTCCAGCGGTATATGAGTGACAGGATCTTTGTTCTTCTTGATTTCAACACCATCAGGGTTGTTAGAACCCACTTCGTGCAGAGCAAGAATATGTGCAATCACCAGGAACACAATCACAAATGGTAGTGCAATTACGTGCAATGCAAAGAAACGATTCAATGTCGCATCAGAAATCACGAAGTCACCACGAATCCACAGCGTCAGGTCATCACCAATCACAGGAATCGCACTGAACAGGGAGATAATCACCTGTGCTCCCCAGTAAGACATTTGACCCCATGGCAACAGGTAACCCATAAAGGCTTCAGCCATCAGCGCCAGATAGATGAACATACCGAACAACCAGATCAACTCACGTGGCTGCTTATAGGAACCATACATCAGACCACGGAACATATGTAGATAAACCACAATAAAGAACGCGGTCGCACCGGTTGAGTGGATGTAGCGAATCAACCAGCCGTAGGGCACATCACGCATAATGTACTCAACAGAGGCAAATGCCGACGCACCATCAGGCTTGTAGTGCATGGTCAGGAAAATACCTGACACAATCTGAATCACCAGGACCAGCAGCGCCAATGACCCAAAGAAGTACCAGAAATTAAAGTTTTTTGGCGCGTAGTATTCGGCCAAGTGCTCGTTCCACATTTTGCTCAATGGGAAACGATCATCAATCCAACCTATTAGCTTACCCATTACGCATTGCCCCCATCTTTACCCACAAGGATGACGTTATCGCTCACATAATAATGTGGCGGCACCGACAGGTTAGTCGGCGCAGGCACGCCCTGGAATACTCGACCTGCCATATCGAACCTGGAGCTGTGACAGGGACAGAAGAAACCACCCAGCCAGTTTTCACCCAGATCAGCCGGCGCAATATCCGGACGGAAAGTTGGCGAACAACCCAGATGTGTACAGATACCCACCAGTACCAGAATTTCTGGCTTGATCGAACGATGCTGGTTTTTGGCATACTCAGGCTGCTGATCAACGTTGTCTGAAGCCGGGTCACGCAGGTTTGCGTTATTTGACTCTAGGTCCGCCACAGTTTTCTCAGAACGACGAACAATCCAGACGGGTTTACTCTGCCATTCAACTGTCATCATGCGTCCTTCTTCCAGACGACTGATATCAGCTTCTACAGGGGCACCTGCGTTTTTGGCGCGTTCACTTGGCATCCATGAGGCAACGAAAGGCACAGCGACAAAGCCGGCACCTACCGCACCCACAACGGATGTGGACGCCACTAAAAACCGGCGCTTATCTTTATCTACGGTATCGGTAGACATTTAAAATCTCCGCATAATTTGAATTAATTCATGCAGTACTATCTTTTGCGCCCATCAAGGCGTTAAATCTGCGCAAAAGTGACATACAATCTGGGCGTGCATACAGCCTGAAAATTAATCAGGCCTTTAACAAAGCGCGCATAGCTTATCTTAAGTTACCCAAACAGCCAAGTTATTTATAACAAACACAATAAAAACAATCGGTTATAATATCTTAATGAAAAACCATAAAGCACTTATTAGCTACTTTCTCAACTGGGCATTTCTTGGCCTGTTTTTTAGCCTGCTATTTTTGGCTTATCAAGGCTATATCAAAATCTCGCTCACCAAAGAGAATACCAGCCCAGCTATTTCTGCCTCTAATAATGGCTTCTCTCAGGCCGTAACTCTGGCTGCACCTGCCGTGGTTAGTATTCAGGTCGCACGCCTGAACAAGAAAACTGATGCCACTACCAGCGAATTACTGTTACAGAAGCTCCTTGGGCCTAATTCCCCTCATACCACCCGTTTCAAAACCAGTATCAGCTCAGGCTCCGGGGTTATTCTCGATTCTCGCGGCTATATCGCCACCAATCATCACGTCGTCAAAGATGCCGAAAGTATCCAGGTAGCACTCGATGATGGTCGCAAAACCATGGCACATCTGGTTGGGGAGGATCCAGAAACCGACCTTTCCATACTAAAAATCGATATCACCAATCTGCCCCAGGCGCATATTGCAGAGGTAGATGAAATAAGAACGGGTGACATTGCGCTGGCGATTGGCTATCCCTACGAAATTGGCCAGACCGTGACCCAGGGCATTATTAGCGCTACTGGCCGCACCCAGGTCAGTAGCAATACCTATGAAAACTTCCTGCAAACCGATGCCGCCATCAACCCAGGCAACTCGGGCGGCGCCCTGATTAACACCAGGGGTGAAATCGTTGGCATCAACTCCCTGATTTTTACCAACACCGGTAGCTTC
>JAOUPA010000102.1 GCA_029880105.1 Gammaproteobacteria bacterium | reverse complement strand
AATGCCATTGTTCAAGTTCTCGGTGATTGCCGTACAGCGTGTGCACAACATCGCTGGTTTTAGCGTGTGTGCCGGTGAGCAGCACATGTTTACAACCTTTTTCCAGCAGGCCCATAGCGGCCCCTGCAGCAGTATCAGAACCTGGAATCAGTGTATGTGCCTCAAAAATATTGGGTGTTAAAACCGTAGTCAAAGGTATGAGTAATTCGCGTACATTATCGACCAGGTCGCTGGTGCTGAGTGCGCCATTATGTTCTGTACTGAAAACCGGGTCATAGACCACCGGGATATCATTGTAATCGGTGAGTATGGTATGAATGGCGCGTGCAATTTCTGCGCTACCGACCATGCCAATTTTGATTACGCTGACAGGCATATCTTCGAGGATCGCGCGTGCCTGTTCGATAATAAGATCAGCCGGCATTGGCGAAAAGGACATGACGTTTTGCGTGTCCTGAACCGTGGCCGCAGTAATGATCGAGGCGGCCATGCCGCCGTGACTGCTGATGGCCTCAATATCGGCCTGGATGCCTGCGCCACCAGAAGGGTCGAGGCCGGAAAAACACAAAATAACAGGTAAAGATGTATCACTCATGTGAGTAAGTTTATGCCTGTGAGTATGCAAAGCAAGTCCCAATTCAGGCACCGTAGTACCGGATGTGGATATTTTTTTTATTGATTAGGTACAATGTATTTTATTTTTTCTCTAAGGCGGTAAAACATGAGTTACAAGACCTGGTTATGTACGGTCTGCGGTTATATCTATAACGAAGAGCTAGGCGATGCCGATCACGGACTGGCACCCGGAACCCGTTGGCAGGATGTCCCCGTTGACTGGATTTGCCCCGACTGCGGCGTGGGTAAAGATGATTTTGATATGACCGAAATTTAATCGTAATTTCAATGGAATTAAAATGCGCCGCTTTTCTTGATCTGGCCTCGGTCTACCGGGATGACCTGGATTTGTCTGCACTGGAGGCGACTGTGCCAGAATGGCTGTGGTTTAATAAAATTTCAGCTAATCAGTTAGCAGAAGTTTTGCACAGTGTTGATGTCGTGGTTAGCAATAAAGTCATTCTTGATCGTGTGCTGTTGCAGCAGTTACCAGAGTTAAAGCTTATCTGTGTTGCGGCGACAGGAACCAATAATGTGGATATGGTTGCTGCACATGAACTCGGCATACCGGTGTGCAACGTACGTGGTTATGCCACTGCTTCGGTGGTGCAGCATGTGTTTTCTTTATTGCTGTCGCTAATAACGCATCAGGCTGAATATCGACGTGCAGTCATGCAGAATGCGTGGGCGCAGAGTGAACATTTTTGTTTGCTGGATTTTCCTATTAGCGAACTGCAGGGAAAAACACTCGGTATTGTCGGTTACGGTGAACTGGGTAAGGCCGTCGCCAATGTTGCCGGTGCCTTTGGTATGAAGGTACTGCTGGCAAGACGTAACGATCAGGACATGCGCAGCGATCGCATTGCACTAAAAGAGTTACTGCCACGGGTCGATGTACTGACCTTGCACTGCCCGCTGACGGAAGACAATCGACATTTTATTGCAGCAGATGAACTGGCGTTGATGAAACCAACGGCAGTACTGATTAATGCCGCTCGTGGTGGCCTGGTTGATGAGCAGGCGCTGCTGGCTGCCTTGCAGAATAAGGTGATTGCGGGTGCCGCACTCGATGTGCTCAACCAGGAGCCGCCATCAGAATCAAATGCGCTGATTCATTCTGATTTATCCAATTTAATAATCACACCGCACATCGCCTGGTCCAGTATTGAATCCAGGCAGCGATTGATTGATGGTGTAGCCAGAAATATACGGGCCTTTTCAGCGGGTCAACCTGAAGGACTTGTGTAGTGGATCACCCATGATGGTGATGGTCAATTTTCGCTCTATGGGTGCAGATTTATATTCCCACAGAAAAATACCATGCCAGACCCCAATACCGGGGCGGCCATTGCTAACCGGTATAGTCAGTTCATTTTGAGAGTAGGCATGCTTTATCGCCGGCGGTATGGCATTCATTGCGTTATTGATGTTCTCGTTGGCATTTATATTACTGGGTGCGAGCTGCGCCATGAAATCTGCAGTAGTGTCTTTTGTCGAATCATCAGCGATGTCACTAATGATAAGGGCAGAGGCACTACTGTGGATGAAGAGGTGACAGGTGCCGGTATGTATCTTTGATTCCTTGATGATATCGGCAATGAAATTGGTAATCTCGTAAGCGCCCTGGTTGTGCGCGGCAAGCTCTAGCGTTCTTTGAAATAGCATTGCAAATTGACAGCGTTATTCGCCAATAACAGTAACAGTGACATTGCGTTTATATGTACTGGTTCTGTGCTCCCAGAGAAAAATACCCTGCCATATACCCAGGTTTTCTTTACCCTTGTTTATTGGAATCGAGAGTGAGCTTTCGGTCAGAATCGTCCGGATGTGTGCGGGCATATCATCCGGTCCTTCATCCTGGTGCTTGAACAGGCTGTCACCATCGGGTACCAGTCGTTTCATAAAGGCATCCAGGTCGGTTCTGACCGTGGGGTCGGCATTCTCACACAGGATCAGGGAGGCACTGGTGTGATGGATAAAGACCTGGCATATCCCTGTCATAACCCCCGATTTGCTAATGACATCACTGATCTGTTGGGTGATATTGTAGGTGCCGCGGCCATCGGTAGAAAAACGTAGCTGTTGCTGATGAACCATATGCCTCTCCGATTAACTGTGAGTTGCGTAAATGTTACGTGATTATCAACCGTGTTGACAATTTATAAACTGCTCGGCCAGTGCCTGCATGCTATCGAACCAGAGATCCTTGCCCGGTGGTATCAGCATGCCGGTGGGGTCTAGCATGAATGTAGTCACACTACTGTTAGTGATTAATGATTTTAGTACCGGTGGTCTGGTCGGTGCGTCGTAAAAGACACAGGCTATTTTTTCTGTTTCGATAAGTTTTTTAAGATCGCCAATACGCTGTGCGCTTGGTTGTAACTCTGATGCACTTACAAAGCCAGCATTGTGCAAAGCAAATTCTGCTTCAAAATACTGATAGCCATCGTGGTAAGTGAGAAACAATTTGTCGATAGTGCTTAATGATTGTTGCAGCATTTTTCTTAGCTGGGCAACCTGGATATGTAGTTGCTGGTTGTTGGTCTCGTATTGCAGGCGGTGTTCGGGGTCGGCCTGTACAATGCGCTGGGTGATGCTGTCGATTAGCAGATCCACATTATTTGTATCCAGCCAGATATGCGCATCTATCTTTGCATGTTCATGATCGTGCCCGTCATGCTCATCGGCGTGTCCGGCCTGCCTGGTATTGAGTAGTTTCAATCCACTACTTTGTATTAAAGCAATCGCCTTGTTTTTGTTATCGAGGCCATCAAGCAGCCGTGGCATAAAGCCTTCCAGTGTTGGCCCTATCCAGAAAATCAGGTCGGCTTCATCTAGCATGCGACGTTCGGAAGGCCGCAGGCTGTAATGATGAGGTGACTGGTTTGAACTTAGCAGTAACCCGGGTTCGACGACACCATGGGTAATACCCGCTACCAGGGAGTGTACCGGTTTGATGCTGGCAACAATCTGCAGTGTTTTTGCAGTTGCATTTGCCGAGGCAGTAATGAGCAGGAGCAGGGATAAAAAGTAGAGTCGTTTAGTCACGATAGTGCTGCAATATAAGATAAGATACGCGCAGCATTCTAACACCAAATAATTCGTAAACAGGGTGTTGTTTTAAAAGTAAGCACGTTTCAAAGGGGTATTAATAATGAAAATTTTATCTATGGTTATGTTGGGTATGACCTTAATATCAGGTCGTGTTGCAATAGCTGTGGAAAATACAGTGGTTAAGGATAATTTTGATGCAGCTAGGGCAACCTCGCTGAAAGGTATTTCTATGCACATCGAAATCTTGAAAAAATATAAAGTTTGCATTGAAGCCGCAACCGCCATGCCTGCGATGAGTGAATGCAACCGGGAAAAAGCCATGGCGATGAAGGCTTTAAAGGAGGAAATGAGAAATGCCAAATTTAGGCAGATACAAAAAAAGAATGGAGTGGCAAAATCTGGTGATATGGCTAAGCCAGAGCAGTTACCGGCCAAACCGGCAGAATAAGTACTATCTGGAATCGTAGTGGAAAGTAATATCTTACTGGCAGCGGAACACCTTCACCTCAATCGGCAGGGTAAAACCATTCTCTCGGATGTAAACCTGAGCCTGCGTGAATCCGAGATCGTCACGCTGATTGGCCCCAATGGTGCGGGTAAAACCAGCCTGATTCGTATCCTGCTGGGCCTGGGTGAAGCCACTGATGGCAGGGTCTATCGTCGTGCCGACCTGAGTATTGGTTATGTGCCACAGCGCACCAGCATTAATTCGGTGTTACCGCTACGTGTACTGGATTTTCTCAGGCTGAGCGCCCGATATAGCCTTGAAGAAATTACCCTGGTACTGAAAGAAGTAGGCGTTAGCCATATTTTAAACTCGGCCATCCAGACGCTTTCCGGTGGTGAACTGCAGCGCGTGCTACTGGCCAGGGCGCTACTGAAAAAACCAAATATCCTGGTGCTGGACGAGCCCGCGCAGGGCGTTGATATCATTGGCCAGCAGGCGCTGTATAAACTGATCACCGCGATACGCGACAACCATGCCTGCGGTATCCTGATGGTGTCACACGACCTGCACCTGGTCATGGCGGCGACCGACCAGGTGGTCTGCCTGAATACCCATGTCTGCTGTACCGGCCATCCCGATCATATCAGTGAGCACCCCGAGTACCTCAAACTGTTTGGTGATGCACTTGACGGCATGGCGGTGTACTCGCATCACCATGACCATGAGCACAAATTGAACGGTGCCATCGTCTGCACCCATCATAAGGAGTGTGGTCACCACCATGGATGATTTCATCATCAATGCGTTGCTGGCCGGCACTGGCCTGGCACTGCTGGCTGGTTCACTCGGTTGTGTTGTGGTCTGGCGGCGTATGGCCTATTTTGGCGATACTCTGGCGCACTCGGCGCTGCTGGGTGTGGCGCTGGCAGTCTCTATCGAAATGTTGCCGATCTTTGGTGTGGCCATTATTGGTATCGTACTGGCATCGTTACTGTTCTGGCTGGAGCACAGGCAGGAGCTGTCGAATGATACCCTGCTTGGCATCATGTCTCACAGTGCACTGGCACTCGGCCTGATCGTCCTGTCGATTGCGCAGAACCAGGGGGCCAATGTCGATTTAATGGCCTACCTGTTTGGCGATATTCTTGCCGTTAGTCGAGAAGAGCTGCTCTGGATTTATGCGGGTGCTGCACTGGTGCTTTCCCTGTTTGCCTATCTCTGGCGTGACCTGCTGTCGATTTCTGTGCACGAAGAACTGGCCCGAACCGATGGCGTCTCGGTCGGTAAAACCCGCTTTATGTTTATGTTGCTACTGGCGCTGACCATTGCGGTGGCAATCAAGGTTGTCGGTGTCCTGCTGATTACCGCCCTGCTGATTATCCCCGCCGCCAGTGCTCGGCTGTACTCCAGGACACCGTTGCAGATGGTCCTGCTTTCCATCTTTTTTGGTATTTTATCTGTGGTTATTGGCCTGATCTCATCACTGCACTGGGATATACCGACTGCACCCGCGATAGTGGCGGCAGCATCACTGCTATTCTTTGTCTCCAATCTATTCCAGCCCCGTGCCTGACGGCCAGCAATAAAAATTTCAGTTACATTTTGCTAAGGCCTTGTAATCACAGGCGAAGGCATACATATTAATATAATGAACGCAGATATCTCGGACTGGGCGTTCAGGGCTATTTACTCAACATACATTCATTCGGGTTAGCTATGGGTTTTCATTGGTCGCTTAAAGTTTCGCTGACCTGTGCGCTGCTTACAGGCAGTAGTTGGTTGCAGGCACAGGAGTTTGATCTTGATGCCGCGGTAACACACGCGCTCAAACACAGCCCTGACCTGAATGCCGTCCAGCAACAGCTGAGTGCCTCGACTGCGCAGACCGAGGCCAGCAGGGCAGGGCATAATCCGACACTGACTATTTCACATACCGCGCGTGTCAGTGATAACCCGCTCGATGCCTTTGCCGATAAGCTAAATACCCGGCAGGTGGTCGCTACCGATTTTACCCCCGACCTGCTTAACCAGCCCGGTTCCTCCGACCTGTATTTCACCCAGCTGGCCCTGCGCTGGCCGCTGTACACCGGTGGCCGTGTTTCAGCGATGGTGGAAGATGCCGAGCAGACAGAAAACAATCGCCGCCTGCAGTACCAGTACGAACGCCAGAAAACGGTTTATGCCGCGACCAGTGCCTACCTTCAGGTGCTGGCGACAGAACAGGGTCTGCACATCGCCGATGATGCCGTGGCTGCGGCTAACGAGCACGTCAACACAACCAGCAAGCTGGCACGCGAAGGTCGTATTGTCGAATCGGACAAGCTGGCTGCTGAAGTCAATTTTGCTGCCATTCGTTCTCAGCAGGAGCAGGCAGCAACACGGCATCGCTCTGCACTCGACCAGTTCAGGCTGGTGCTCGGCCTGCCGCTAAATACAGAAGTGAATCTGGTCAGGGCCAGCGTGCCTGATATATCAAGTGATACCCCTGTCGAAGAATATGGCAAGCAGGCGCTGGCAAATCGCAAGGACCTCGCCGCTGCCCGTGCATTAACGCAGGCCACCAGGGCCCGTGTCGATGCCGCACGTTCGGTGCGCAGGCCAAGCGTTGAGCTGGTCGCCAGTTCAAACTGGTACGATGATAACCCGGGTTTTGATAGCCACTCATCCAGCATTATGGGTGTGCTCAGTTTTGATTTATA
>JAOUPA010000101.1 GCA_029880105.1 Gammaproteobacteria bacterium | reverse complement strand
ATACCATTTTTTTTTTGGTTGATATATGTCATTATCAACGCACACCCGTTGTCATAGACTACCTCGGCGGATTTTTCTATTTCCAGGAGGATGTATGTTACTGTTTTTAAACGATTTTATCTTGATTACACATACTCCCATTTTAGTCATCGCACCCATCAAAACCGTGGCTAGTAGCATCAACTGATACCAAAAATACCATAAAGCTATGATCCAGCTGCTCTGCACCCCCGCCATCACCCTGCTAAACCGCATGGGTTACACCAAGAAATTCACGCTACTGTGGCTGCTTTCGATGGTGGCGATTGGGGTCGTGGTCTACAACCTGTTTGTCAGCCTGGACAGGGTCATCCAGCCCTCGGAGCGCGAACTGGAAGGACTATTATTGGTCGAGCCGATCACCAGAACCATTCAGGCCGTCCAGCTGCACCGCGGTATTACCATGGCGCTACTCAGCGGCAACGAGGCAATGCACGAGCGATATATGGCACAGGAAAAAATTGCTGCCGCCAGTTTCAGCGCCATGGAAGAAAAACTGCCTACCAGCCTGGCTGATAGCGAGGACTTCCGTAAAATCAAAACTGCCTGGGCACAGCTGCACAATCAGGCACCGGACTGGGATCGGGAAACTGCCTTTGCCGTCCACACCAGCCTGATTGAGGCACTGCAGATATTCGAAGTTTCCGTTGCCGATAAATATTTGCTGACGCTGGATCCAGAAATTGCCTCGTTCTACCTGATCGATACCGTCATCAACAAACTGCCACATGCGGTCGAACACCTCGGCCAGATCCGCGCCTATGGCTCGGGCATTCTTACCGAGCGGCAGATATCCGAGCAGCAGAGAATAAAGCTGAGTACGCTAATTGCTGAATTCAACACCACGCTCAAGAGGCTACGCAACAACCTCGACAAGACCGGCCATTACAATACCAACGTGAAAACCTCGCTGCATACCACGATTGATGAAATCAGTCACTCAGCACAGCAGATCATCAACCTGGTAAAGCTAGACCTGCTTACCGGCCACCTGACCACACAACCTGAATCTTTTCTACTGATAGCTACTAAGGAAATCGATAACAGTTATACACAGATGTACGATTCCCTGCTACCAACTATTAAACTACTCATCAATGCACGCATCGACAATGCAAAACATACCCTGCGTATAAGCACTGGCCTTGCCCTGCTGGCTTTTACCCTGGTGGTTTACCTGTCGGCCAGCATCTACTATGCAACCATCAACAGTATCCACTCACTGGTGCGTTCTGCCCGCGCCTTTGCCGAGGGCAACCTGAATGAGCGCGCCCGACTCGATACCCGCGATGAACTCAGTGTCATCGCCGACAGCTTTAATGCAATGGCCGAAGGCTTTAATGCCATGCTCAATGCGCGCAAGCACGCCGAAGCACAGTTACTAAAAGAGGCCCACAAAAATGAAACGCTGCTGCGCGCGGCCAGTGACGGCATTCACATCCTCGACCTGCAGGGCAATGTGCTGCAGGTGAATGATGCCTTCTGCAGGATGCTAGGTTATTCTGCCGAAGAGCTAGCCACTATGAGCGTAGCAGACTGGGATGCGCAGTGGACCGCCGCCCAGATCAGTGACAAGATCAGCCAACTGGGCAATGAGGCTGTTACCATCGAAACCCGGCACCGACGCCGCGACGGTAGCATCCTTGATGTCGATGTCAGCGTAGTCAAAGTGGATGTTGATGGGCAGCCGCTAGTGTATTGCTCATCACGTGACGTCACAGAGCGTAAACAGGCTGTACAGGCACTGACCGAAAGCCAGCAAAAACTCAATACTATCATCGAAACTGCACTCGATGCCGTGGTACAGATGAACACCAACGGTGTTATTACTGGCTGGAATAATCAGGCAGAAAAGATTTTTGGCTGGCCACGTGAACAGGTCATAGGCCGCCCTCTGGGTGAAACCATTATTCCCCAGCCGTACCGCGAGGCACACACGAAGGGACTGGCACGCTTCCTTGCCAGCGGCAAGGGTGACATCCTGAATTCACGCATTGAGATGCTAGGATTGCATCATGATGGGCACGAGTTTCCCATTGAGCTATCCATCACCCCGGTCAATGTTTCTGGCGAATATGAATTCAATGGCTTCATCCGCGACATCACCCGACAGAAAGAATCTGAGAGACTGATCTGGAAACAGGCTAATTTCGACGCACTAACAGGCCTGCCTAACCGCCACATGTTCCACGACCGGTTGACGCAGGATATCCGGAAGACGCAACGTACCGGCCTGAAGACGGCACTGCTATTTATCGACCTCGACAAATTCAAAGAGGTCAACGATACACTGGGCCACAGAGTTGGCGATATTCTGCTACAGGAGGCCGCCCAGCGCGTCAGCAACTGTGTGCGCGATACCGATACCGTAGCACGTCTGGGTGGTGATGAATTCGTTGTCATTCTGGCTGAGATCGACGACGATGACGCCAGTACCATCGAGCGGATTGCTGAAAACATTCTGCAGCATCTGGCCAGGCCATTTTCGCTGGGCAATGAAATTGCCTATGTCTCAGCCAGCATCGGCATAACCCTGCACCCTGTTGATGCCACCGAGACCGAAGAGTTACTAAAGAATGCTGATCAGGCGATGTATGCTGCTAAAAATGAAGGCCGCAACCGCTTTAGCTATTTTACACGATCAATGCAGCTGGCTGCGCAGGAACGGCTGCGCCTGACCAACAAGCTACACGGCGCACTGGCTGCTGGCCAGTTCACCATTCTTTATCAGCCAATCATCGATCTAACAACCGGCCGTATTAATAAGGCAGAAGCCCTGATCCGCTGGCAGCATCCAAAACTCGGCATGGTCAGCCCGGCACAGTTCATCCCGCTGGCAGAAGATACCGGTTTGATTATCGAAATTGGCGACTGGGTTTTCCGCGAAGCCACCCGCCAGGTTGCACACTGGCGAACACTGTACAACCCTGACTTCCAGATAAGCATCAACATCTCACCCGTGCAACTCAGCAGTATTGTCGATAAATACTCTCATCAATCCTGGTTCGATTACCTGCAGGAACTGGAACTGCCAGGACAGAGTGTGGTGATGGAAATTACCGAAGGCATGCTTCTGGATACCGATAATGATGTCACCAGCAAGTTACTGGAATTCCGTGACGCCAATATTCAGGTAGCAATCGATGATTTCGGCACAGGTTACTCATCACTCGCCTACCTGAAAAAATTCGACATCGATTACCTTAAAATCGACCAGTCATTTGTCCGCAACCTGGTGACCGATCCTAATGACATGGCCCTGTCAGAAGCAATCATCGTTGTGGCCCACAAATTGGGGCTAAATGTGATCGCTGAAGGCGTCGAAACGGAAGCACAACGCCAGCTACTGGCTGAAGCAGGCTGTGATTTTGCACAGGGCTACCTGTTCTCCCAGCCGGTTTCTGCCGAAGAATTTGGTGAATTATTAAAAGCAGAAACAACAGATAATCTGGGCTCATGATCTATTTCCAGATAAAACAGACACGCTGTAGAAGTACTTGATCACCAGTTTTAAGCTCTATAGATACAATTACTCTACAGCTAATTGCATCTACGATGCTTAATCCATTTGATTCGGGGATTGGCTCTTCTTATACCGGAAATAATCTTCAACCCGATCAATATCCCAGCACATCTCAATCTCAAAACTAGTTAAGTTATTTCTTTTGATTCTCTCTCGCGTTGTCTCGAGCACAGTACTGGACCCCCACTCGACTTCATCAAAAACATCATGGCAATGCCGTGACATACCGATCAGTACATAGCCGCCGTCTTCGGCAGGGGCAATCACAATATCGTTCTCAGCAAGCTGTTTTATAGCCGTATCGATATGCGTGTTAGTCAGAGATGGGGCATCGGTACCTATCAGCACCACACGTTTGAATTTGTTCAGGTTTTGTTTTATGGCCGAGGACATACGCGCACCCAGATCAACGCCGTGCTGATCGAATAGCTCGATAGCATATTGATTTTTGCAGTCCTGAAAAAATTCATGATGTTGATTGGGTGCACACCAGAGCTGGATAACACAAAGGTTATGCTGTCGAAGAATGTTCAGCCTATTCATAACCAGTTCCCTCTGTAATTCAGTGGCTGCTTCAATACCAATGTCCGGTATTAGCCTTGTATTGACCTCACCTGCTACTGGCGCCTTGGCAAAAATCAGTACAACAGCATCAGAATATTTATATGCGCTCATCGGTAATACTGCACGTGCAGATTATCCGGCGATACACCCAAAAAATATTGCAGCCTTAGGCGCCACATCAGCAATACCGTCTTTATAATGCCGTTCTGTTCCCACTTTCGGCTCGAGGTGATGACCGGCTGTTTTATACAGGCAGGTTTGCCAATGGCTTTGAGTGTTTTGCTGAGCTCGATATCTTCCATCAGTTTTATTTCAGGATAAGCGCCCTGCTGCTCAAATAATTCGCGCTTAACGAATATTGCCTGATCTCCTGTTGCAATACCCGTGACACATGAGCGCCAGTTCATCATCGCTTCGATGACCCTGAACGCAATATGCCGACCTGAAAGCCGCACATTAAACCGGCCCCATTGATGATTGCTATTGATCGTGTCAATAATTAACTGGTTGGCCAGATGCGGCAACTCGGTATCAGCGTGTAGAAAAACCAGTACATCACCTGTCGCCTGCTCCGCGCCAATATTCATTTGTATTGCCCTGCCCGGCTTTGACATTAACAGCTTATCTGCCAGGCCGACGGCACAATCGAAGGTGCTGTCATGACTACCGCCATCCACCACGATTACTTCGTGCCCCAGCGATCGGTAAGCCTGTAGTTGTCTCAGCGAAGTGATAATAGTATTAGCTTCGTTATAAACGGGAATAATAATTGAGAGCTTCATTTTTAAATTGCCCGGTTACAGAGCTCCACCACAGGATGAACCCTGACCTGCAGTACAACCGTAACAGTGCCCCATAACGACTATAGGTGAATTAGAAAAATCATAATCCATCAGATCTTTTAGATTTACCATGTCATTATTGAAAACCGACTTCAAGTTTAGCATCTGGTTAAAATCACAATCGTAGACTTCCCCCTGCCAGTCAACACTGATCATTGACCGACACATCACCGACTCAAGGTTGACTTCACTGTATGCATCCTTTAGCAACTTCATGTAATTATCAAACTCGCCCTTTGATAACAGCGTGCTACCAAAGCGCTTTATCGGCATATTCGTTATGGTGAACAGGTGATTAAACTCAACACCATATTTTTCAAGCAGGACTTTTTTATAATCCTGCTCCAGCGCATGCTGCGGTGGTGGCAGAGACGCACCCTGTGGATTAAAGACCAGATTAAGATTTAAACTATCCTGTTGGCCATAACCTGCGGCACTAAGTTTTTTCAACCCCTTTATACTTTTTTCGAAGACACCCTCACCACGTTGTGCATTGACATTTTCTTCCAGGTAACAGGGTAACGATGCCACCACTTCAACAAAATTCTCTGCCAGAAATGGCACCAGCCATTCATAACCCGGCTCTTCGATGATGCTCAGGTTACAACGATCAATCACATGCACACCCATATCCCGCGCTGATAAAATTAGCCGACGAAAATTCGGATTCATCTCAGGTGCGCCACCAGTCAGATCCAACGTTTTAATTTTCTGTTTTTTTATAAAATGGATAAGCACATCGATGGTTTCAGCTGACATCAGTTCTGTCCGTCTTGGACTGGCATCGACATGGCAGTGTAAACACTGTTGGTTACAGAGATAGCCTAAATTCACCTGCAAGGTTTCAAGTTGCACACGCTCAATGGCTGGAAAACCCGGGACTTTCAAATATTCGAGTGTATCTTTCATTTATCTCGCTACTACCAAATACCAAAAAGGCTGACAAAAGCCAGCCTTTTTTTAATTATAGTTCTAAATCACTCTAAGCAATCAGGATACCTTGCTCATTAGACCAAATGACTTAACAAATGCGCCAGCAAGATTTGGGTCTTTGATCATGGTGGCATAATCACCTTTGTTGAATCGCATTTTGCGCGAGGTATAGGCCATACCCAGTTTCATCAATCCCGGTGGCTTGGCTATTAGTGACAACCAGTTCTCTTTGCTGGCGCGAATATCCCATTTGATGCTATCGACTGGCTGCTTGTCCAGAGACTGAATCAGCCCATTCTCAATCCTCATGACAAAACGAGGATCCTCCTCTTCCTGAAAGCCGAATGCCACGACTGAACAAAAATCGGCCTGTCTCAATGTTGATGTAATCTCACCATCATTGTTCCATGCCTCCATGTAGGCCTTACCCCAATCTTCGGAAAATAACTCTGACATTTTTAAAAGCCCTGCGTTTTTTGTTATTGCCATACTATCGACGTTCGAGTTTCCATCATTCGTCGCTTTTTGTCAAAAAATCAGTCACTTCCGTAACAATTAAAGTCCATATGATTATTCAGGAGAGACTCTCATATAAATCAGCCAAATCCCGATAGCTTGCATAAAAATCAATAACTTAATTTCAATAAATCTATCATTACCTGGATTTCAGGGTAAGCGTATTACCAGTCTTCTCAACCTGGAGACCACCGAGGAAGGTCATACCCAGCAAAATCGGTCCCGGGTGCTGACCATCGATGACCATGGCTTCAATATTGCGCTTTCGGATTTTCCCTAGCGATACCGACTTCAGGCGCACCCGGTAGGCCGTAACAAAGCCAGACGCGGTGCTCGCCGTCGATTTCTCACCATCGAGCTCATAGCGCACACCCAGACGCTTCGCCTGCGTCGCATTCATCGCAATACTGGTAGCACCCGTATCGACCAGAAACTGGACAGTCTGGCCATTAATGCTGCCAACTGACATAAACATGCCACGATCATCAGCGAAAACT
>JAOUPA010000100.1 GCA_029880105.1 Gammaproteobacteria bacterium | reverse complement strand
GTTTGGCTGTGACGTGGTTGATGTCATCAATAATGCTTTGCTGAGCCTGCAGCTCGGGCAGGCTTAACTGAAAACTCAGGCGGGCAACGGTGGATGGCGCCAGTTTGGTTTTGTTAAAAGGCACAGAATCGGGTTCATTTTCAGCTTGTTGGACATTAGGTAGCTCTTTATCCAGAATCGGTAGTGTGATATCTACCGTGTTATCAAGATTATCGTCTGTAGATGCCTTCAGGGTTTCGATGCCGCTGTCATTGGTATTCGCAATGACGACGCCTAAAACAACGCTGGCGGCTGCAAACAGCGCCCAGCGCAAACGTGGGTGCGTGTGAGATGACTCCTGAAAGCGAAAATCCTGATTAATAAAAGCCATAATCGAGCCAGATAGAACCCTTGGAATAATATCCAATATTAATGTGTACTTAGCTGAATGTAGTAGTGAAATACTGGTAGGTCAATGATTTACGCTATCAGTAGTGAACCATTTTTACATCTTTTTTGCTGTTATTTGCGCTACTTTATCATTATTGGTTGAGAAAGGGGAAAACGGCAGGCATCATATACGCTTTTTTAGCTTGGGCAATAGTGCAGGAAACCTGAATGAGCAGCGTGCTACCACCTATCGAACAACAGTTAGAGATCATCAAGCGTGGAACAGATGAGGTCCTTATTGAGGCAGATCTGATCGCCAAGCTGAAAGAAGGGCGTCCACTGCGTATCAAGGCAGGGTTTGACCCGACTGCGCCCGATCTGCACCTAGGGCATACAGTATTGCTGAATAAATTACGCCAGTTTCAGGACCTTGGTCACGAAATTATCTTTCTTATCGGTGATTTTACCGGCATGATCGGCGATCCTACCGGCAAAAGCACGACGCGTCCGCCATTATCCGAAGAAGATGTTAAGGAAAACGCAAAGAGTTACGAGCAGCAGGTATTCAAGATCCTGGATAAGAGCAAAACCAGGGTGGTCTTCAATTCTCACTGGATGACCAAACTGGGTGCCGCAGGTATGCTAAAACTGGCTGCCAGCAGTACCGTGGCACGCATGCTGGAGCGGGATGATTTCAGCAAGCGTTATAAAAATGGGCAGGCCATTGCCATCCATGAGTTTCTCTATCCGTTGATCCAGGGCTACGATTCGGTTGAGTTACAGGCCGACGTTGAACTTGGGGGTACCGACCAGAAATTTAATTTGCTGATGGGGCGTCAGTTGCAGGAGCAGTCCGGCCAGAAACCGCAAGTAGTACTGACCATGCCGATTCTTGAAGGACTGGATGGGGTGCAGAAAATGTCCAAGTCACTCAATAACTACATCGGTGTTGATGACGCGCCCAAGGATATGTTCGGCAAGATCATGTCGATATCCGATGACCTTATGTGGCGCTATTTTGAATTGCTTAGCTTCCGTGCTCTGGATGAAATTGAAGGCTTAAAGAAGGAGATGGAGACCGGAAAAAATCCGCGCGATATTAAATTCCTGCTTGCTGAGGAAATCATTGCCCGTTTTCACTCTGAAAATGCAGCAATAGAAGCACGCGAAGGTTTTATTGCTCAGTTTGCCAAAAATAAAATTCCTGATGACATTCCAGAATTTAAATTTGAAGCTGGTGCTGAAGGTTATGCCATTGCTAATTTATTAAAAGATGCAGGTTTGACCGATAGTACCTCAGATGCGTTACGTATGATCCAGCAGGGTGCAGTGAAAATAGATGGCGATAAAGTTGAAGATAGAAAGCTGATGTTGCATGCAGGAACGCAAGGTGTATTCCAGGTAGGAAAGCGCAAGTATGCGAAAATAAATTTGCTGTGAGATTTTCTGTTACTTGTGGTTGATCATCAGGTGATGAAAATTGCGATGATCAAGAAAGTCTGCAGCGTGAAGATTGTCGTTGGTAAAGCCTTCACGGGATATTTTTAAAAGATCGTATTAGTGTGATCGCCGACGTATTTGATTCCTTAGACTTCTGAGTAACTCGAAAAAGATGTGGTTGCCTGAGAGATGGATGTAATTCAATTCAAAAGCAGTAGTTGATTTGAATCTTGAGAGTCGAATTACTGAATGAAAAACAGCCGCAGTTGCTAGAGATTAAAGAAAAAATATGCAGGAACCTTTAGCGAGAATTTCGATTAGTTATTTCTGTTCGTCAATTTTTGCCCAGGTATCACGCAGTGTGGACGTACGATTGAAAATAAGGGCTTCGCTACTACTGTCTTTATCCAGTACAAAATAACCGGTGCGTTCAAACTGGTAATGTTTGCTTAAGTCTGCACTAGACAGGCAGGGCTCTAGCTTGCAGTTGCTTACTTCAATCAGTGATTCCGGGTTCAGGTGCTCAATATAGTTTTCAGTACTGCCCGGGTTCGGGTGGGTGAACAGGCGGTCGTACAGGTTGACCTGCGCATTGACAGCGTGTTCGGCAGATACCCAGTGAATGGTGCCTTTTACCTTGCGACCATCGGGTGATGAGCCGCCTTTCGTTGTCGGGTCATAGCTGCAAATCAGTTCGATGACCTCACCCTGTTCATTTTTCACTACATCGGTACAGGTAATGTAATAGGCATAGCGCAGACGCACTTCGCGACCGACTGAGAGGCGGAAGAATTTTTTTGGTGCGTCTTCCATAAAATCATCGCGTTCAATGTACAGTGTCTTTGAGAAAGGAACTGTGCGTGTGCCCATCTCCGGTTTTTGCGGGTGATTCTGTGCTTCCATTTCTTCAACCTGACCATCGGGATAATTTTCGATGGTGATCTTGAGCGGGTTGATTACGCCCATAACGCGCAGTGCGTGCTCATTGAGATCTTCACGAATACAGTTTTCCAGTACGCCCATTTCGATCGAGCTGCCTTTTTTGGTGATGCCGATGCGATCACAAAAATCACGAATTGATGCCGGTGTGTAGCCACGGCGACGGATACCGGAAATGGTTGTCATACGTGGGTCGTCCCAGCCGCGGACATGGCCCTCATCAACGAGCTGGTGCAGTTTACGCTTGCTGGTGATGGTGTACTGTAGCTCTAGGCGTGCAAATTCAATTTGCTGTGGATGACAGGGCGCGCCTACTGATTCAATTACCCAGTCATAGAGTGGGCGATGGTCTTCAAACTCCAGTGTACACAGTGAGTGTGTGATGCCTTCGAGGGCGTCAGAGAGTGCATGGGTAAAATCGTACATCGGATAAATGACCCAGTCATCACCGGTACGGTGATGGTGGGTGCGCTTGATACGATATAAGGTAGGGTCGCGCATATTGATATTCGGCGAGGCCATGTCGATTTTGGCGCGCAGCACGTATTGGCCGTCTTCGAACTCGCCTTCCTTCATACGCTGGAACAGGCCAAGATTTTCCTCAACACTGCGATCGCGAAATGGGCTATTTTTTCCAGGTTCGGTCAGGGTGCCACGGTGCTCACGAATCTCGTGTGCAGTCAGGCCATCGACATAGGCATTCCCCTGCATGATTAGTTTTACTGCGTACATGTACAGGTGATTGAAGTAGTCAGAGGCGTGTCGTAGCTCATTCCATTCAAAGCCCAGCCAGCGCACGTCCTCTTCGATGGAGTGCATATATTCGATTTCTTCTTTGTCGGGGTTAGTGTCATCAAAGCGAAGATTGCATTTACCGCCAAATTTTTTGGCCATACCGAAGTTCAGGCAGATGGATTTAGCGTGGCCAATATGTAGATAACCATTCGGTTCAGGCGGGAAGCGGGTGTAAATAGCGCTGTGTTTGCCCTTGTCCAGATCTTCTTGAATGATATTTTGTATGAAATTTGATGGAGCGGTATTTTCTTCAATAGCCATATTGCTTTTACAGTGATGTTTATTGCTAGTATAGGCCGCGTATTGTACATGCTTATTTTGTCTATTGCTTTGCCATTAACTCTCTTTTGTCTGTTGTATATCAGGCTTTTACCTGCTTGAATGTGATGATTTTGAACATTCTGGATTTTTTTGGGTTATGGGTATGATTTATGGCTGATGGCTTGTGCCTCGAACAAGTACGGGACTGTCTGGATCGGGACTGCGAGCTCTTTATGTTTGAAAAAACGGACTCGACCAATGAACAGGCGCTCATAAAAGTGAGGCAGGGACATAGTTTGCCTCTTGCCTGTTTTGCTGATGAGCAGACGCACGGGCGCGGCCGTCGTGGTAAAGTCTGGGTTTCCCCGCCAGGTAGCAGTATCTATATGAGCCTGGCATGGTTGTTTAATCTGCCGATCAGTGAACTCGGGGCTTTGTCACTGGCGATGGGGGTGGCGGTAGCCAGGGTGTTAAAAGGTGCCGGTATTGAGCAGGTTGGGCTGAAGTGGCCAAATGATGTACTGGTTGATGAAAAAAAGATTGCTGGTATTCTTATTGAAACTGCACAGCTATCCACAAAAACAGCAACTACAATCATTGGCATTGGCCTCAACTTTAAATTGCCCCGGGATATAGTAGAGGCGCCGGATCAGCCCTGGACGGATGTTGTTTCATTGCTGGATGAGGCCGAAGGTGCCATTGGACGTGAGCGGCTGGCCGGACAACTTTTGCAGGAATGTATGTTTGTCTGTGAAAATTTTGCAGTAGAGAAACACCAACTGCTAATCGAATATCAGCGGTTTGATATTTGCGCGCAGCAGCCGGTGAATGTTTTTCTGGAAAATAACATAATGTTACAGGGTGTGGCGCTGGGGGTTGAAACCAGCGGAGAGATAAGAATTTTGATTAATGGCGAAGAGCGCTTGTTTAATAGTGCAAATATAAGTATGAGAAAAACAGATCATGCTAACGATTGATATTGGTAATAGTGGTGTCAAGTGGGGTATCTGGCAGGAGAATATGCTGATTCTTGCTGATGATGGCTATTACAAAAAAGAAACGTTGCAAGCCACTCTTGACGATATCTTTTCGGGCTCCCCTGAGCAGGATGCGGTATGGGTATCCTGTGTTGCTGGGCAGGAAGTAGAGCATGTGCTGACTGAATGGATACGTGATAAATGGTCAATCGAGCCAGTATTTTTACGTACCTCATCAGAACTTGGCGGGGTTAGTAATATGTATCCTTCACCGGAGGAACATGGCGTTGACCGTTGGGCTGCTCTGTTAGGGGCAAAAAAATTATATGATTTTCCAGTCTGTATTATCGATGCAGGTACGGCCATCACTATCGACCTGATGGATGCCAGCGGTGTTCATCGTGGTGGTCGAATTCTGCCCGGGCTGGAGATGATGAGAAAATCACTATTACAGAATACTGCGGGTGTGAGAGCAGTTGAAGGAGGGTGCCCCGGTTTTGCTATTAATACAGCCGATGCCGTGACTAGCGGTATAGTGCACATGTTGCAGGCGGGATTGCTGGAGGTCTGTGAGGAAGCTAGAAAACGCCTGGGCGATAAAATGCGCATCATTCTTACCGGAGGTATGGCAGAGAAGATGCTGGCATTTCTTGCGCAGGTCAAAGGGGTTCATCGAGAGCCGCACCTGGTGCTTTATGGATTGTATTACGCCTGGGAGCAGGAGTCTGCGAACAATAAAAATGACAACAATAAGGAATAAGTAAGGCATGCGCTGGTTGTTTTTATTTGTACTGTTGCTAAATCTTGTTTATGTCGGCTGGGAAATGAGTCAGCCTGCTGAAGAGTTTGAGGTGCCCATTGTCGAGCGAAATGTGCCAAAAATTGTGCTGCTCAGCGAAATTGGCCAGGAATCAGTCGATAAAGGCATGTATTCGTCGGACAATAATAATGAGGAGAGAACCGCCTCAACTGGAGGGTGTTATACGCTTGGTCCATTCAGGGATCTGGAAAAGTTGAGGGCGGTAACCAGGGGTATCAGTAAATACATAACCGATGATGCATCATTTCGTAGCCACGAAGAAAAAGAGCAGACTATGTTCTGGGTGTATCTGGAGCCTGATGGTGGCTATGAAAAGGCTCTAAGCCTGGCGACTGAGCTAAAGACGAAAAATGTGAAGGACTACTTCATTATTAAGTCTGGCCCCAAGAATAATGGAATTTCTCTGGGGCATTACAGGGATAAGGATCGTGCCTATGCGCATGCCAGGCATATTGGTGATCTGGGCTTCAGGGCAGAAGTCGAAGCCGTGTTTAAGATATATATCATTTACTGGCTGGATTTTGAGGTTATTTCTGGTGTAACTATCCCCGAAGATGTATTTAGCAAGTACCTGACCAGCGATATCAATCGCTTGGTTCGGGAATGTGGCTAAAAAATCCGAAAAATCTGAGTTTTATTCCAATTTCGCATTGCTTTAGCGATCTGCTTTCCCTAAAATTGCCCGCCTGTAACGCCGGTGTAGCTCAGTTGGTAGAGCGCCTCACTTGTAATGAGGATGTCGTGGGTTCAACTCCTGTCACCGGCTCCAGTTTTTATCAGCGGTAGCGAAAGTTACGGTTGACAGTTGCGTTGTGCTCAAGCAATATACGCGGCTTGATTTTGGGAGGGGTTCCCGAGTGGCCAAAGGGGTCAGATTGTAAATCTGCTGGTTCTACCTTCGGAGGTTCGAATCCTCCCCCCTCCACCAAAATAATGACTGAGTAAGGTTGGAGGCGTTGCCAGATTGCGGGTGTAGTTCAATGGTAGAACTTCAGCCTTCCAAGCTGAATACGTGGGTTCGATTCCCATCACCCGCTCCATATGATGGGCGCGAGATTTTTGCTCATATAGCTCAGTCGGTAGAGCACTTCCTTGGTAAGGAAGAGGTCACCGGTTCAAATCCGGTTATGAGCTCCATTATTTTTTAATAACACTAGTAATTGTAACAATTTGAGATCCGGGGAGGCATTTATAATGTCAAAAGGAAAATTCGAAAGAACCAAACCCCATGTAAACGTAGGCACAATTGGCCACGTGGATCATGGTAAAACAACACTGACAGCGGCTTTGACAAAAGTGATGGCAGAGCAGCAGGGTGGCGAAGTTAAAGCCTTTGATC
>JAOUPA010000099.1 GCA_029880105.1 Gammaproteobacteria bacterium | reverse complement strand
CTGGTGTTTTTCTAGCATTTACAATCCCGATGCGACCTAAATACGATGCCGAGCGATTTTTATCCCACATTAACGAAATGGTTGGACATATTAAGCAGGCGTATCAGCGTGAAGAGAATATCATTAAGAATGATGAGTTGCGTAGCCGTGTTCAGGCGTTACAGGAAGGAGTGCTTTTGGTGCAGGCGCCTGCGCAGATTCTGGAACATAAAATGCACCTGTCCACGGCGTATGTAGTCATCCCGATCTTTTCATTGGCGAATGCAGGTGTTCCTATCGAACTATCATCGTTAGGCACGATCATTACTCACCCAGTTTCAATGGGGATAGCAACGGGTCTGGTTGCGGGTAAACTGATCGGGATTGCTGGCTTTTCCTGGCTAGCGATAAAATTTGGTTTGACCGTGTTACCAAAAGGCTTAAATTTTAAACACATCGTGGGTGTTGCCCTGATGGGAGGTATTGGTTTTACAATGTCGATATTTATTGCAGAATTAGGTTTTGCGCATCATGCACATGATCTTTTGATGGCAAAAACAGGGATCCTTTTTGCCTCGATGCTGGCGGGTGTTTCAGGTTTTCTCTGGTTATATCTCACCGCTGATAAAATTGAAAAATAATAAATTCAGGATTATTTAGATTAATAAATATCAGTAATTTTCATTCTCTGGTTTCTAGTTATTTTTCAGGAATAGCGTGGTTGGTAATAACTGTAAGGCAAGAATGTTTATCTGCTAGATTATAAAGTCAGTATCTTAACTTGGTAAAAACAACAAAGCCCGGACTAACCGGGCTTTGTTGTTTATTATATTTTATAGCTAAATATTTCCAACCGTAGATGTCGGGTCAACATCATGCATATCTGGCATCTCATGGGCAATACCTTTATGGCAATCGATACAGGTCTTGCCTTCATCCAGCGCTTTTGAGTGCTGGTCGAGGGCGCGCCGGCCCTGAACGGCAAAATCCATGTATTCAAAGTTGTGGCAGTTTCGGCATTCACGTGAATCGGTTTTTTTCATGACGCGCCAGACATTCTTGGCTAGCTGTAATCGTTTGGCTTCAAACTTTTCGCGTGTATCGATAGAACCTAGTGCCTTGTGTAATAACTCATTACTGGCCTGTATTTTACGTACCACCTTATGATGCCATTCTTTTGGGACATGGCAGTCGGGGCAGGTGGCGCGGACACCAGTACGATTGCTGTAATGAATAGTATTTTTGTATTCCTGATAAACATTGTCTTCCATCTCGTGGCAGGAAATACAAAATTCTTCATTGTTGGTCATTTCCATCGCGGTATTAAAACCTCCCCAGAAAATGATGCCTGAGACAAAGCCGACACTAAGCAGAATGCCCAGTGAATATTTAACAGAGGGCTTTTTTAGGGCTTTCCAAAAATTGCATGCAAAGCCACATAGGGTCGATTTATTATCATTCATAACATGTATCCATAAATAGGTTTTTAACTTTGATTATTATTGACCTGTAATGGCTGTTACCGGTTGAAATTTGTTTTCAACAAGCGGTTGTGCATCAACCTGCGGTACGTGACACTGTGTGCAGAAGTAACGGCGGGCTGAGATGTTTGCCAGTACATTAGCATCCCTGTCTTCAAAATGTGTCTGGCTGATTTTAGTCGCACCTTTTTCACGATAATTCTTCCAGCTATGACAGGTGAGGCATTTGTTAGATTTTCGATTAATGGTGTAATTCATAATCTGATGTGGGATTAAAGGAGGCTGCTGAACGTAGTCACGAGCAATAGGTGCGCCATCTTTCGCATACTGCTTTGATTCGGGAGCTTTGGATGCCTGATCTAATTCAGTGAGTCCCCTCAAAGAGGTAATATTTTCGGACATTGCATGCATGCTTATTCCTGCGCTAACAAGCAACACTATAATTATCGATAGTTTTTTCATCATCATAGTACCTCGACTCCGGAAGAATGATTGTTGTGTTTATTGGTATTTGATACGTGTATTTTCTGATTGGTTTTGTTATTTGCGCGTAATCCAAAATGAAAGACATCCTTGCTACAGACGTCGATGCAGCGTCCGCAATTTGTACAGTTAGCACTTGTAATCACAGGCCCAATATTGTTGGGTTCACCTTTTAATGCAGGACGAATAACCTGCTGTTCCGGACAGACGACAAAGCAGTCCATGCAGTCGTTACATCGTGCGCGTGCATCGGCACGTATACGTATCAGGCTATGGCTGCCAAGCAGGCTATAGAAGGCGCCAACCGGGCAGAGGTGGCCGCACCATCCACGGCGGCTGATCAGTAAATCGAACAGGAATACAGCTAACAGGATTAACCAGGCCAGACCCATACCGAAGATCAAACCACGATGTAGCATGGAAACAGGATTGATTATCTCCCATATAACATTGCCAGTACTGAAGGTGAGTAGCAGGCTGGCGCCGAGTAGCCAGTAGCGGGTATCTTTCGGCAGCATTGAGGCACCGCTGATGCCGAGGCGTTCACGCAACCAGTGTGCAAAATCAGTAATCATATTAACCGGGCAGACCCACGAACAAAATACCCGGCCACTCACTACTGCATAAAACAGCAGCACGATAATCGCGCCAGTGATTGCCGTTGTTGCCGGTGTGTGACCGGCAACTATAGACTGTATTAGAACATAGGGATCGGTCAGTGGCAGGGTGCCCAGTACAAGGCTCGAATTGAGATTGCCGGTAATAATCCAGATGCCGAACCATGGGCCAAGCATAAATAAAGTCAGTATCGAAAGCTGACAGAAGCGCCTTGCCAGTAACCACTTATTGGCGAGCAACCAGCCTTTGCTGGCAATAGCATCTACACCAGGGCGAATTGAAGACCTCATTTCTGCCCCTCCTGCTGATCGAAGAGTAATCCCTTGCTTTCGTAGTCATAGCTCTGGCCTTCGGGCAGGTTGTATTGATGTGGTACATCAGGTGTAACCAGGCTGCCGCCTGCTTTTTCTTTTTCTTTCCAGCCCCAGCGATAGTGGCCTCCAATTTCACCCTTGGCCAAGTGCATGGGTAATACCTTTATTGCGGCTTCCTCCAGCACGCAGGCATGCTCGCATTTGCCACAGCCAGTGCACTGATCAGAGTGCACGGTTGGAATAAACATGGCATGTTTGCCCGTACGCGGGTTGGCGATGTGTTCAAGGGTAATCGCCTTGTTAATGGCCGGGCAGATGCGGTAACAGACATCACAGCGCAGCCCCTGAAAATTGAGACAGGTCTCCTGATCGAGTAATACAGCCAGGCCCATGCGTGCATCATCAATATTATCCAGGCTGTGATCCAGTGCACCGGTTGGGCAGGCCTTGACGCAGGGAATATCGTCGCACATTTCACAGGGCACATTGCGGGCAATAAAATAAGGTGTGCCTGTAGTGACGGGGTCACCCAGACGCGATAAATCCAGCGTATCGTAAGGGCAGTTACGCACACATAAGCCACAGCGGATACAGGCGCTAAGAAAGTCTTTTTCGGACAGAGCGCCGGGTGGCCGAATGGCTTCAGCAGGTAGTGATATCGACTGCCTGGAATACAGACCCAGTCCGAGGCTGAGCAGCACGACGCTGCCAGCTGTGCGGGCGGAATCAAGGATGAACCGCCGACGGCTGGCAGAGCCGGGTGCTGCTGATTGATCTGTCGTTCTCATCGAATTGCTATCACTGTTATTTCAATGCACTGCTTAAGCCTTGACCACCTTCACCGCGCACTTCTTGAAGTCGGTTTCTTTTGAGAGTGGGTCGGTCGCATCCAGCGTTACTTTGTTAATCAGGCGGCTGGCATCAAACCAGGGTACAAAGATCAGGCCTTTGGGTGGTTTGTTACGACCACGGGTCTCAATACGTGCTGTAATTTCTCCGCGGCGGCTAATCACTTTGGCTGCAAGCCCACGGCTTAATCCACGTGCCTTGGCATCATCAGGGTGCATAAAGATCACCGCATCTGGGAATGCTTTATACAGCTCAGGTACGCGCCGAGTCATGGAACCTGAATGCCAGTGCTCGAGAACACGCCCAGTGCTTAGCCACAGGTCATATTCTGCATCGGGGCTTTCCGCAGCAGGTTCATAGGGTGCGGTGATGATGTTGGCTTTGCCATCCTTATTGCCGTAGAACTTAACCTCTTCTCCAGCTGGGACATAGGTGTCATAGCCTTCACGATAGCGCCAAAGCGTTTCCTTGCCATCAACCACAGGCCAGCGTAAGCCTCGCACTTTATGATAAGTATCAAAGTCAGCCAATTCGTGGCCTTTCTTGGGACCTTCCAGCTGGAAGCGACGGTATTCTTCGAAAAGCCCCTTTTGAACATAGAAACCGAAGTCATCCATTTCGTTGTTACTGTATTCATTACCGTCACTGTCTTTAACCGTGATTTTCGGGAATTTGTTGACCTGTCCATTGGCGTACAATACTTCATACAGGGTTTTACCTTTGTACCCAGGATTGGCATCAAGTATTTCAGGTGGCCAGCAATCTTCGGTCTTGAAACGTTTTGAGAATTCGATCACTTGCCACATATCAGACTTGGCTTCACCAGGCGCGTTTACTTGCTGGCGCCAGAACTGGGTGCGGCGTTCCGCGTTACCGTAGGCACCTTCTTTTTCGGTCCACATAGCAGTCGGCAGGATCAGGTCCGCGGCCATCGCAGTGACTGTAGGATAGGGATCGGAAACGACGATGAAGTTGGCAGGGTTGCGGTAACCCGGAAAGCCTTCCTCATTCATATTGGCTGCAGCCTGCATATTGTTGTTGCACTGCACCCAGTAGGCATTGAGCTTGCCGTCTTTCAGCATGCGGTTTTGCAGTACAGCATGGTAGCCAACTTTTCCGGGAAGAGTACCCTCAGGTAACTTCCAGATTTTTTCGGCTAGGCTACGGTGATCTTTATTCTTGACCACATAATCAGCGGGCAGGCGGTGAGCAAAAGTGCCTACTTCGCGTGCGGTGCCGCAGGCTGAGGGTTGACCAGTCAGTGAGAACGGGCTATTGCCGGGTTCAGAGATCTTACCCATCAATAGATGTATGTTGTAAATCAAGCCATTGGCCCAGACACCGCGGGTATGCTGGTTGAAACCCATCGTCCAGAATGAAGTGACTTTCTTTTTAGGGTCAGCATAGAGTTTGGCCAGGCGTTCTAGGTTTTCTTTGGGTACACCGGAAAGCTTAGAGGTATATTCCAGCGTATAGGGCTCTAAAGATTTGGCGTATTCGTCGAAGCTGATATCGCTAAGTGCACCTTTGCCAGCATTTTTGGCCTTCTGTTCCAGTTGGTGCTCAGGGCGCAGGCCGTAACCGATATCCGTCGGTGTTTTCTTGAAGTTGACGTGCTTGTCGAGGAAGGCTTTGTCGTAAGCTTTTGTCTTAATAATGTGGTTGGCGATGTAATTCAGGATTGCCAGATCGGTTTGTGGTGCGAACACCATATTGTTGTCACCGAGGTCAAAACAACGGTGTTCAAAGGTTGATAGCACGTGCACTTCACTACCAGGTTTGCTCAGGCGGGTGTCGGTGAGGCGAGACCACAGGATCGGGTGCATCTCGGCCATATTGGAACCCCAAAGTACGAAGGCATCAGCGTGTTCCAGATCATCGTAACAGCCCATCGGCTCGTCAGAACCAAAACCACGGATGAAGGCGCCTACTGCAGAGGCCATGCAGTGGCGTGCATTAGGGTCAATGTTGTTGGAGCGGAAGCCAGCCTTATAGAGTTTTGAAGCTGCGTATCCTTCCCAGACAGTCCATTGGCCAGAGCCAAACATACCGACGGTGGAGACAATCTCGTCGGGTGATTTGCCCTTGTTGGCCTCAATATCGTGTTTTAGTGCGGCCTTGAATTTTTCTTCCATAATATCAAAGGCCTGATCCCAACTGACCGGTGTAAACTCACCTTCTTTATCGTATTTGCCATTGGTCATACGTAATAGAGGCTGGGTCAGGCGATCTTTGCCATACATAATCTTGGACAGGAAGTAACCCTTGATGCAGTTCAGGCCGCGGTTAACTGGTGCATCCGGGTCGCCCTGGGTGGCAACAATACGGCCATCTTTGGTGCCTACCAGAACGCTACAGCCGGTTCCGCAAAAACGACACGGTGCCTTGTCCCAGCGGATGGAGTCTTTGGATTTTGCCAGTGCTTCTTTTACGCCGGGTATAGTAATACCTGCTGCAGCAGCTGTTGCGGCTATGGCATTGGACTTCATGAAATCACGTCGGGTCAGTTTCATTCTACGGCCTCCTGTTGACCTTGATCTTTCTGTGCAAGCAAAGCTCTAGTTATCATTAAAATTAGTTTCTTCAAATTGGTGGTAAATCATTGATGTTGAGAGCACACCGTGTATATCCTGTATGCGTACCAGCATGTCTGAGAGTGCGCCTGCGTCATCCTGTTCAACGGTGACGACCATGCGACCATCGTCATTACTGCCGTGGACCTCAACGCCTTCTATCTTGCTCAGCTCATTCCATACTGACTGTATATTTTTTGGATAAGATCGAACAAGTACGCCGCTGATATTCATGGGTTCTCCATTAATTACTGGTTATGCATGTTGCTCATGCTGATAGCGCTGGTTGGGCATACTACATAGCAGGCACCGCAGCCTGTACATAAACTTAAGTCGAGTGTAGGAATTGAAACACCACCCAGCTGTGGTTTGATTTTTATGCTGCCGACTTCACAGGGGTCATAGCAGCTACGGCACTCGATACCCTTGAATGCGAGGCAGTTTTTGGTATTAATACTGGCGATAATGGCCCACGGGGTCTGGTTTTCTGTATAAGAGAGGGCTTTGGGTTCGCAGGCATTTACGCAATCACCACAAAAGGTACATTCACCGGCATTGAAATCGATAACGGGGTATCGGCCCCTGCCTTTTTTGATAATGTGGTTTGGGCATTGTGCGATGCATTCACCACAACCATCGCAAATATCAATAAACGTGTTT
>JAOUPA010000014.1 GCA_029880105.1 Gammaproteobacteria bacterium | reverse complement strand
AAGCGATAACAAGGGATGACGGCACAGTTCAGAATCGATCTGCCGCAAATGTGAATGTGGCTGCTCATTATCTGGATATTGCGGATACCCAAGACAATGCAACCTTTCAGCAAAGCGATGCTAATGATGGGTTTATACAGGGTGAGATACTAGACGCAGCGGGTAATGTTATTGTTAATGATCAGATTATGGTTATTACCTACGATGATATTATGGAACAGGTGCACAAAAGAGTAGCGCAGGAGATTGGCAATGCGCTTAATTCTTATAAAACTGCTTGTGGTGGCTATCCTGAAGCATCATCGTTTGACTCAACAAAGGGTAATGGCTTATTTATAAGCGATCCAGGTGTTCTGGAAGGACATATTCCAGTTGATTCTCCAGACTGGGGGCCACCTAATCCGCCAGCTAACCCAACACCGTGTGCTGATGGTGTATTGCCGTCTTGGGTTGAAGCAGAAGAATGGCATAAGGTTACATATTACGAATATGCAGCGTCTACACCTTGCGACACAGCAAATTGCCTTTCAGTTCCACCGGATATTAATATTGATGCCTTGATTGTATTTGCAGGGCGGGATACTACGGGTGGTAACCGAGATAGTGCATTGACGAGCGATTATTTTGAAGGCGAAAATGATGATAGTAACCCCACATCAGATGAACTTATTTATGATGACACGCAAGCAGAAGATTATGTATGGGTGATTGCTCCATGATTATGCGTGATAAATACAAACAAAAAGGTTTTACGCTCGTAGAACTGGCTATTGTGCTGGTTATTGTTGGTGTCCTTTTAGGTGGATTTATTACTACGCTTGCTTCTCGAATTGAAAGCACGCAAAGATCAGATACTCAGGAGCAACTTGAAGATATAAAATTAGCCATTCTAGGTTTTGCTGCTACATATGGAAGAATACCATGCCCTGCTGTAGCCAATCCAGCTATTGCTACAGAAGCAGGTTTAGAACAACCTGATGGTGGAGGAACATGTGATTCAGCACATGGTTTTGTGCCTGGAAGAACACTAGGTTTGAATGGCTCATACAATAGAGATAACTTATTGGTCGATACTTGGGGTAATCCCATCCGATATAGTGTTACAAATGACAGTGATTTCACGACGGCAGGAGGCATTGCTGCAACAGGTATGGGAGGAGTTGGGCCAGATTTAATTGTATGTAATGGTGATAGTGCAAATACGGCTTCCTGCTCAGCAGGATTAACTACATTGGTAGGAAATGCGCCATTTGTCATTTTATCCCTCGGTAAGGATGGTAACGAATTCGTGGGAAGATTTACGGCAGATAATGCAAATGCAGACACTGACCAGGGAGAAAATTCAGCTGAGATTGATGTAGCTCCAAATGCAGTTGGAGAAAATTTAGCTTATTCGGTTGGTAATAATCGGGTATTTGTCAGTAAGAGTTACGTTGGTGTTGGTGCAACAGCAGACCAGTTTGATGACATAATTGTATGGGTGTCGCCCTATATTCTTTATAGCAGGATGATAGAGGCAGAGCAGTTGCCGTAGTAATGGGTTAAGTCTGCTGCTCTAGCTTAAAACAGACCCTTCCATTGGTGTTTTCATAAAGTTCCAGTTCGATATGATGATGTCTTGCCTGCTGTTGTGCCTGGTACAGGCCGATGCCGAAGCCATCCTCGGAGTGGAGAGGCGTAGTAAACAGGATCGCCGCCAGGTGTTCATCGATGGCTTTGCCGGTATCACAGACAGTGATACGTACACGCCCTTCTATACACTCAAGGCGCACGACTATTTCAATTTCTGATTCTAGCAGTCGCTTGTTGCGGGCATTTTCCAGCAGGTTTTCTGTAATACTGTCGTAGGTATCAACAGGAATTTCTACATCAGTTTTGATATTTTCCAGGAAGTTGATGTTACGACGATTGTAGCGGGTTTTTAGCTGATCCCACCAGACGGTTATTCTGGCGACTTTGGATCGTTCCTGCTGTGGGTCAGAAAGTTTATCAAGTGTGGTTTTCAGGCGTTGCGTCAACAGAGGTAGTTGTTGCTGTAGTATAGTCTGTACATCTTCCAGACGGGTATCTTCATCTAATACGATCTGGGTCATCGTCTGGGTTGATTGAAGAATGTTTTTTACATCGTGGGTTAGCTTGGCACCCGTTTCATATATAGCACGCAGGTGCGCCTGTTTGATCAATTGCTGTTCCTGGGTTTTGGCACGGTAGTAAAAACTTAAAACTGCCAGTAACAACTTGGTATGCAGCAATAGGGCAGGGCCAATAGGGTTGTAGGCATAGAGAGTGATTTTTAAATCATTATCTGTAAAGGTTGTGTAGTTTGCGCTTTGTTTACCTGAAGTAGTTTCTGTATCAGCCATTTGCCAGCGTGTACCGCAGACCCAGGGGCGATTCATTAAATGCTGAATACTGGACTCGAGAAACTGCTGTGGATTGATGTTTGGATTGGCTTCGATGGCGGCGAGTCGAGAAATCCATTCCTCAAAGGGGCCACCAATATTGAGCAGGTATTTTTCCCACAGCTGTGCTAGCCCGGTAAATCCCGCGCGAGGTGTCCAGAGTATAGCCGTTGCGAGCAAGAAAGTAGCGGCAATAAGAATAGTAATGGCCAGTGACTGTAGATAGGGGATGCTGGATGAAAAGGTCGTTAGTACACTGCCCATGCACAAAAATAAGGTCAGGATGACAACAAAAAAACCACGAATAAAGTCGATGTGTGCAGGCAGTATTTTCCTCGAGGGGATCAATATGAGTAAAAGCAGTAGCCCAAGTAAAGCCAGTTCGGTGACCAGGCTCAGTGATCGTGGTATGCCTGGCAGATCAAACAGGCGTGGATTAATGATCAGTACCAGCTCAAGAAAAATAATAATAACAGCGAGACCGTAAGCGGCACGGCCAATACCACGTGCAAAGATACGGCCTGTAAGCAGGCTGAGAAGTAATAGCATCCAGAAAACACTAATCCATAAATTGAACCAGATGATAAAGGCAAGCACAAAACCGGTAAGCAAGAATAGATTGAGTCCGCTGAAGCTTTGTTCCGGCTTTAAAATGGGCTGCCATAACAGGAACAGGCCAAAGTGCGTGATCAGAAGGCTATATGAGAGTTTGTTTTCTGGACCGATAAAAATCGCCATCAGCAAACTAAACAGCATCAATCCCAATAATTGATGTTCAAAACCTGAAAAACGTTTTGCAGATAGCAAAGACATGGTGATTTGCCTACAATGGTACCAGAGAATATTTATTGAATAATGTCATAAGGCGACGCTTCTATGCTTAATCAAGTGCTAACAATATCGAAATTTACCATAATTGAGTCAATGCGTAATCGATTGTTGTGGTTATCTTTTTTAATGATGGTGATTGGCTTCGTAGTGGTTGAGTTTGTTGGTGAGCTTGCCATTACAGAACACCTGGCAACACAGGTATCAGTGTTGGCAGTATTTCTCAGACTGAGCGCAGTATTGCTTATTGCCCTGTTTGTAGTATCAAGTAGCTTGCGAGAACTTCAGGATAAAACACTGGAAATGATATTGGCCATGTCGGTAAGGCGAAGTAGTTATTATCTGGGCAAGCTGGCTGGTTATATTTTACTCGCTGTCATTGTCGGTGCGGCATATGGTCTCTTGTTAATGGTATATGCGCCACTACAACAGGTGTTGATATGGATAGTGTCACTGGTGCTCGAGTTGGTGCTGGTGGTTGCACTGGCATTGGTTATGCTGTTTACATTCAAACAAACACCAGCAGCGCTGACGGGCGTATTTATTGTTTACCTGGCATCACGTGTGATGGCGTCGTTCTATTTGATGTCGCAGCATCCAATAATAGCTTATGACAGTATTAGTCAAAAATTTATTGATGGTTTTGTCGCCGCAATGACATGGGTCTTACCAGATTTAAATCGTTATACGCAGACCGAATGGTTGGTGTATGGTACCGGAGAATGGCAGCAATTATGGCCAATATTGATGCAGACGATGATTTATCTGGGCCTGTTATCATCAGTTGCCCTTTTTGATTTTTATCGGAAAAACTTTTGATGCTAACAGCATTATTCAATAAAGATCGGCCTCTGGGTGATGTGCCAAAATCGGTAGTTGGCCTATTGCTAGTGACATTGGTGCTACAGCTGTTCTGGCACAGTCATCAAGGTGCAGAGGTGGCCAGGGCGGAAGATTTGCCGGCACCAATGTCAGTTGATACCTATAAGGTCATGTCACTAAATGAGTCCATAGCGACCTCTAAATTGATGAATCTCTGGTTACAGGCCTTTGATAACCAGCCCGGTGTCAGTCTATCCTTTCATCGGCTGGATTATGGACGCATTACACAGTGGCTAGAGACCATCATGCAGCTTGATAACCGTGGACATTACCCGATGCTGGTAGCGGCAAGGGTGTATGGCAGTGTTACAGACAAGAAGCGGCAGCGCATTATGCTCGATTATATTTTCAGAAAGTTTAATGAAGCTCCAAACCAGCACTGGCGTTGGCTGGCTCATGCTGCTGTTGTCGCCAGGCATAATCTCAATGATATGGAACTGGCATTGAAATATGCGCAGGCTTTGAGAGAGAAAGCGACAGCGAGTAATGTGCCCTATTGGGCGAAAGATATGGAATTTATCCTGCTGGAGGATATGGGTGAAATTGAGGCAGCGAAGGTGCTAGTGGGTGCTTTGATTGAAAGCGGTGAAGTGAGCGACCCATATGAAATGAATTTTCTAGTCGAAAAAATAAAGGAATTAGAGGATAAATCGACAAAGTGAGCCCAAACTGTTGATATTTCGACAGAAAACCCTGATTTATCTATATAATTCTTAAAAATATCGCGTTTTACCGGCCTTTATTACTTTGGCATATTATTTGCTCTATAATTCGGTAACTGAGACAAAATATCCATAAAATTAAGAAAAATACATTATTAGAGAGACGCAGGATATGCATAGCTATATGAACAGACAATTAAACGCCCAGAAGGGTTTTACCCTGATCGAAATCGCGATAGTCCTCGTAATTATTGGCCTGTTGCTGGGTGGCGTATTGAAAGGTCAGGAACTGATCAACACCGCACGTGTTCGTGCCCTGAATAACAGCGTCGATGGTATCACCGCTGCCTGGTTCAGTTTCCAGGATCGTTACCGTGCATTTCCCGGTGATTACAGACAGGCCACAATTAATTTGCCAGACCCCAATACCATTTTGGTAAATGGTGACGGTAATGGTCTGGTAGCAACTGATGTAGAGCGAGGCCAGATATGGGCACATCTCGAGTCTGCTGGTTATATCACAGGTGGCTTTAATGGTGATGCAATTGCCGCGGCTGATGAATATGCTTGTCAGGTAGGCAATTGCCCTGATAATGGCTTTGGCTCGGGTATGTTAGTTAATCATGGTTTATTACAGGTGGGTACGGCGGCTCAAGCTAATCCTACCAATGCGCACGAACTCAATACAGGCCGTGGTATCCCGGTTGATGTATTGGCTGAGCTCGATCGTAAAGTGGATGACGGTGTCCCAACTACTGGCCTGATGCAGGTAGGTATTAATGGAACAGGCTGGACCAATTCGGCTGCTTGTATAAACACAACACCTACTCCAGATGCCTATCAGGTGTTAAATCCCACTGATGACTGTGCTGCCGTATTTAGAAACTTCTAATTTTATTGCGACAATATGATATAAAAAGAGCCCTGGTTAAGGGCTCTTTTTTTGCCTGAATAGTTTAGATATATAATAAATATGAAAATTATTGAATGCAGGAACCTGAACAAATCATACGGAACAAAGCAGGTGTTACGCGAGATTAGTCTTTCTATGGAGAAGGGCGAGTTCTTTGGCCTGGTAGGTATGAACGGTGGTGGCAAGTCCACCATGATTAAGTGCATGCTGGACCTGGTGTCGATTGATAATGGTAATATCAAGTTATTCGGGGAGTCACATCGGCAGGTTTCTTCAAGAGAAAATATCGCTTATCTTCCAGATCGTTTTTCTCCGCCACCGCATCTTAAGGGCGTCGATTTCCTGCATTATATGCTGGAGCTACAAGGCAGCCAGTGCAGTAATGAAAAAATTTACAACATGCTTGATGCTTTAGAGCTCGATAAAAAATCGATGACAGCCTCGGTTGGCCAGTTTTCAAAAGGTATGACACAAAAACTCGGGCTGTCAGTCTGTTTATTGAGTGAAAAAAAATTACTGATCCTGGATGAGCCGATGAGTGGACTCGATCCAAAGGCCCGGGTTTTATTTAAAAAAGAATTGCTCAGTAAAAAGCAACAAGGTCTTTCCGTCTTCTTTAGCTCACATGTACTGGTCGATGTTGATGAACTGGCAGACCGTATTGCTGTGTTGCACGAGGGAGAGCTGAAATACGTTGGCAGTACTGAAGGTCTAAAGAAAAAATACCAGGTTTCGACGTTAGAGCAGGCCTATATGTCGTGCATTAGCTGATATCCAGCTCCTTAATTTTTCTGGTCAGCGTATTCCTGCCCCAGCCGAGTAATTTTGCTGCATCCTGTTTCCTGCCATGGGTTTGCTTGAGCGCAACATCAATCAACAGGCGCTCTACATCAGGAATAATTTCATTGGCAATCTGTTTTTTACCAGCCTGTAATGCATTTGCAGCATAGCGTGAAATACTCTGCTGCCAGTTAATACTTGCCGGTGACTCTGTCTGATTTTCTGCACGAAGATCATCAGGCAAATCAGAAAGGTGAATCGTTTTTCCTGAAGTCATGACTGCCAGCCAGTGGCAGGTATTTTCGAGCTGGCGAACATTACCCGACCAGTCTAGTGTGGATAGATAGGCCTCCACTTCAGGTAAAAACTGTTTTGATTCAACATCCAGTTCGCGAGTAGCACGATGCAGGAACAGGTTTAATAACGCAGGAATATCCTCTCGGCGTTCACGCAAAGTAGGAAGGTGGATACGGATGACATTAAGCCGGTGGTAAAGGTCTTCCCTGAACAGGCCCTGTTTAACACGCTCTTCGAGATTCTGATGGGTTGCTGCGATAATACGCACATCGACTTTTATCGGTGTGTGGCCGCCAACACGATAAAACTCGCCATCTGCCAGCACACGTAATAAGCGGGTTTGTAACTCTGCGGGCATATCACCGATCTCATCGAGAAACAGTGTGCCGCCATCGGCCTGCTCAAAGCGGCCTTTGCGTTGTGACTGTGCACCAGTGAAGGCGCCCCGTTCGTGACCAAATAGCTCTGACTCTAATAAATCTTTTGGAATCGCAGCAGTATTAAGCGCAATGAATTCACGGTTGGCTCTCGGGCTGTGTTTGTGTAGTGAGAGTGCTACCAGTTCTTTGCCTGTACCAGATTCACCCGTTATCAATACATTGATATTCGATTTTGATAGTCGGCCGATTGCACGAAATACTTCCTGCATGGCAGGTGCTTCACCAATAATTTCTGGCATTGATGTAGGGGTAGTAATTTCAGTCGCTGACTCATAGCGTTTAGTACATGCGCGCTGGGCTAGTGAGATAGCATCATCAATATCAAAAGGCTTGGGTAGATATTCAAAGGCGCCGCCCTTAAAGGCAGAAACAGCGCTATCAAGATCGGAGTGAGCGGTCATTATAATGACGGGGATCTCAGGATAAGATTCAGAGAGCGCAGAGAGTAAGGTCAGGCCATCCATGCCCGGCATGCGAACATCGGTAATGATGGCATCGGGTTCTGAAATTTTTAATTGATCGAGAATGCCATCGGCTTTATTGAAACTGGTAACCTCCATGCCAGCCTGTTCCAGTGCCTTTTGTAATACCCAGCGAATCGAATCGTCGTCGTCAATAATCCAGATTTTGTTCGTGTTAGCCATAATATTTACTCGTTACTATTTTGTAATGGTAATAACAGTGAAAAAACAGTGTGGCCTGGCGAGCTGGTAAACTCGATGAGTCCATGGTGTTGATTGATCAGTGTTTGTGCAATTGACAGGCCTAGACCGGTACCTTCGGCGTGACCAGTCACCATCGGTAAAAAAAGCTTTTCCTTGAGATCATCAGGAATACCCGGACCATTGTCGATGATGTCAATTTTTGCAACCAGCGGATAGGTATTGTCGCCAATTGTGTAATGTCTCAAAGGTCGTGATCGGAAGGTGATCTCACCTTTATCATTGGGGACTTCCTTGATCGCGTTGCGCGTAATATTGAGTATTGCCTGAATGATCATGGATTCATCGCCAAAAATTTCTGGCAGGCTTGGGTCATAGTCAGCTACGAAATGGACATGTGGTGCCTCTACCTGAACAAGGCTTCTGACATGCTCCAGAATCTGGTGGATATTCAGACTGCTTTTATTCGGTATATCTCGGGGTCCCAGCATTCTATCAACCAGCTGTTTCAGGCGGTCGGCTTCTCGAATGATAACGTGGGTGAATTCACGGTCCTGATCACTACTAAATTCTCGTTCCAGTAGTTGGGCAGCGCCACGGATGCCGCCGAGCGGATTTTTAATTTCGTGTGCAAGGCCTCGCAGCAGGCTTCGGCTTGCCTCGCTCTGATTAAGTAAATGCTTTTCCTGTGCCAGTTTACGGTGCCGGCCCCGGCTAACAAATTCGAGAAGCAGACAGGAGCCCTTGTCACCATATTCGATAGGTGATGCCATATAGTCCACAGCCAGCGAATGGCCGGTACGAACCGATAGATCATCCTCGTAGGCTGAAAAAGGGTGGCGCGTCTTTAGCGAACTCTGAATACGAGAGAAAAATTCCGGTTCATCGACGATGAGTTCCTGAATCGGGCGCATTCTGGCGCGAGTGCGGCTGATCTGAAACATCATTTCTGCAGACGGGTTCATGTACTCGATCTGCAAGCCCTGATTAATCACGAGCACGGCTGAGTGCATGTTTTCAAGAACTGTTTGCGCGGTTTGTTGTGTGGCGTTTGTCATTTCTAAACTGTTCTGCAAATATCGAACCAACTGTTAATAGAAGAAGAAAAAACCGGGTAAAAAATAAAAATGATCAATATCAATAAGTTATAAAAAAACACAAAGGCGAGACTATGAACCAGGAATTAAATATCGGCTATAAATGCTGATACAGAAAGTATAGCGCACCATTATGGTGCATTGCTATTATTCTTGCGTGTTTAGATTGGTGTTTGGCCGAAAGCCAGGGGCATCCGGTCCGGGTAGATAAGGTGTTCCGTCGGGGCTGATTGGCCCGGGTGGGGTACCGGTGGGTTTTTTATGCTGAATAGAAAAGCGTTTAATGTGGATGGTAATGACACTACTGCTAATCAGTGTTTTGCCTTTTCCGTCAATAACGCGGGCATTAATAGTGTGCGCGCCCCGACCTGCATTGACAACCGGGAGCGTCAGTTCAGTGCCATTAGAAACGGCGACTTGACCGTCCAGATAGACATTAATGCGATGACCTCTTTCAATGTCTAGTTCTGGTTCTATCAAAAAGCTGACAGGGATATTGCCAGTGTTGTCGCGTATGGTCTCATCGTTAGCAGGGCTAATAATGCTGAACTGAGTATAGGGGCTGGATTCTATTACAGGTCTTTCAACAGGTTTGCGTGGCTCAGGCCTGGGCATCTGGATGGTGTTAGGACTGGGTGTCGGTATTATTACCGAACCTGGTAGTGGCTGATCAGAATAGGTGGTCTGATCATCAGAGTCTGTACCTTTATAGATCTCAGCCTGGGCTGACAGTGCCATAAGTAACAGCAGCAATGAAAGGAATAATTTCATACTACGATGATAGCTGTAAATGGATGTTTGTGCACAAAAAAGCACCCCGGCCAGAGGGCGGGGTGCTTTTTAAGGATAGTATGTATAGCGAAATTAAACGCTGTAATACATGTCGAATTCGCAGGGATGAACCGACATACGATAGCGGGTAACCTCTTCCATCTTTAGCTTGATGTATGAATCGATGGTTGCGTCGCTGAATACGCCGCCGGCCTTGAGGAAGTCTCGGTCAGCATCCAGTGCCTTGAGTGCCTCCTCAAAAGAGAAGGCGACCTGTGGGATCTTGGCCTCTTCTTCTGGTGGCAGGTCGTAAAGATCCTTGTCCATAGCATCGCCGGGGTGGATCTTGTTCTGGATGCCGTCGATACCAGCCATCAGGTAAGCTGCAAAGCACAGGTAAGGGTTAGCGGTAGAGTCGCCGAAGCGAACCTCGATACGACGAGCCTTTGGATTCATCACGTATGGAATACGGATAGAAGCAGAGCGGTTACGTGCCGAGTAGGCAAGCATTACAGGTGCTTCGAAGCCAGGTACCAGGCGCTTATAAGAGTTGGTAGAGGAATTTGCAAAGGCGTTCAGGGCTTTGGCGTGCTTGATAATGCCACCGATGTAGTACAGCGCAGTTTCAGACAGGCCACCGTACTGATCACCCGAGAAAAGGTTAACGCCGCCTTTGGACAGAGACATATGAACGTGCATACCGCTACCGTTGTCACCTACGAGTGGCTTAGGCATAAAGGTAACAGTCTTGCCATAGGCATGGGCAACGTTGTGGATAACGTATTTCAGGATCTGGACTTCGTCAGCCTTCTTGACCAGTGTGTTGGCGCCACAGCCGATTTCACACTGACCGGCAGTGGCAACTTCATGATGATGTACTTCAACTTCCTGGCCCATATCTTCCAGGGTCATACACATGGCAGAACGCAGGTCATGCAGAGAGTCAACAGGTGGTACAGGGAAGTAACCGCCTTTAACACCAGGGCGGTGGCCCGCGTTACCGACTTCAGACTGTTCACCAGAGCTCCATGCGGCCTCTTCAGATTTGATCTTGAAGAATACTTCACCCATGCTCTCGTGCCAGCAAACGCTGTCGAACACGAAAAATTCATTTTCAGGGCCAAACAGCGCAGAGTCAGCGATGCCGGTTGATTTAAGATACTGCTCGGCACGGTCACCGATAGAACGTGGATCTTTTTCATAACCCTGCATGTCAGCAGGTTCTATGATATTGCAACGCAGATTCATCGTGAGCTCTTCGAAGAATGGATCCATAACGGCGGTTGAAGCATCAGGCATCAGGATCATGTCTGATTCATTAATGCCTTTCCATCCCTCGATAGAAGAGCCGTCAAACATCTTGCCTTCTTCAAACAGGCTTTCGTTGACGGTGTGAGCAGGTACAGAAACATGTTGTTCCTTACCGTGTGTATCGGTAAAGCGAAAATCAACGAATTTAACGTTGTTCTCTTTTATCATTTTTAAAACGTCACTTGCAGACATGTGCTTACTCCTCGGTGATTTGATAATTATCCGCCAGATAGCGCGGTATGGTAATAAGGAACCTCTGGTAAAGCGAGTTGAGTTAACATGCCTGACCAGAGATTCCTGACTGAGCAGGTTATTCTGCATGAATTGTGCCGATAATGGAAAGGCATAGGTGCCTGTTTTTAGGTTGTTTCCAGAGGAAATAAGAGATTATTTTGAGCTAATATGGTGCAGTCAAAAATAAGCGCACCATTATAGTGCGACTAGTGGAATCTAAGGCTGGCGTCACCAACGACATTGACCCTTAGACATATCTGCCTAAATTTAGTCTGAAGTGCTTCGGCCTCATTAATGGATTTAAGAACGCTCAGGGGAACGGTGGCCTCAACAGTAATTTTGCCCTCGAGATAGTGCAGGGTGATATCATCAATGGCTTTTAGCTCAGGTACATCAGACCATTCTCTGTAGAGGCTAATGATCAACTCGCTCCTCATAGGCAGTGAGCCGCTACGAGTTTCACGTTCATCATTTTCCGGGTCTATGTGAACGGTAACATCATTGATTTCATCGAAAGATTCTTTTAGCGAGCGTTCTACATCCTCGGAGATGTGGTGGCCTTCAGATACGCTGAGTTTGGGCTGGACCAGAATGTGTACGTCCACCAGTGCTGTGTGCCCCATACGGCGCGTACGCAGCATGTGCATCTCCAGTACCTCTTCATTTTCAAGAATCTTTGTCTTAATCTGCTCAACAATTTCGGGGTCGAGTGCAGTGTCGACCAGTTCGCGCATACTGTGATAACCGAGATCGTAGCCAATCTTGGCGATCATCAGGGCAACGATAATGGCGGCAACAGGATCGAGGATAGGTATACCGAGCTCTGCGCCAGCAATACCAACGAGTACCACGATAGAAGAGACGGCGTCACTACGGTGGTGCCAGGCATTGGCTATCAGCATTTTTGAATTGATGCGCACACCCACGCGGTGGGTTAGATGATAAAGACCCTCATTGGCTAAAATGGAGAACATCGCGATAGCGAGGGTAAAGGGATGTGGGACAGTTTGAACGTTTTCATCAAAAATTCGGTGAGCTGCATCATAGGCAATGCCAAGTGCTACCAGCACTAGAAACAGGCCGAGTCCCACTGTCGCCAGTGTTTCAAAGCGACCATGACCGTACGGGTGGTCATCATCGGCTTCTTCGCCAGCATGTTTGGCTGCAACCAGGACCATGGCATCACTGGCCAGGTCAGACAGTGAATGCAGGCCATCGGCGACCAGTGACTGTGACTGGCCAATTATGCCGCCAAGTATTTTTATTACGGATAGCAATAAATTGACAACGAGCCCCCACCAGGTGACGCGATTGATTTCTTCGGTGCGTTGTTCCAGAGAAAAAGCCATGGGCTAATTTTGATGGTCGAGGGCTAATTTCGCAAGCCGCAATTAATTGCTGGCATTTTGCGCCTGGTCAATATCACTTGCATGATTTAGGTTTTTGAATGCATCTGCGTTGCTAAAGCTGATGATTGCTGGAGAGCATGATTGAATCCACTGTAATAGTTTGAAGTGTCCAGAGGCAAGGTGATGCTGCACGCCAGATAGTAGTGACCGGTGCATTAAAAAGACAGGCTGCAGGTGATTTTGTGTTTCAGCAACGGCCATTTTATGGTTATTAAGGTTAGTTAAAAGAAGCGTAACCAGATCATTGGGCAGATATGGCATATCACATGGCACAACCAGTATCAGGTCGTGTTTGCAGGTAGGTAGGGCAGCGGCTATGCCTGACATCGGGCCATTTTGCTCGGTGGCATCAGGTATCACATGGGGTGAAAACTGTCGATATTGGTCAAAATTGCGATTGGCGCTGATGACAAAATCATCGATCTGATGCTTCAGTGAGCTAATCACGTGGCTTACCAACGGCTGTCCCTTGAAGGCAACCAGGCCTTTATCATGATGGTTCATACGACTGGACTTACCGCCGGCAAGAATAAGGCAACTAATAGATTGGTGCTTCATGCCGGTATAATAATTCGTTGAGGGAGAAAATGCGCTATTTGTAGCCAATGATGCAGGTTAAAATTATAAAAAAGGTAAATCATGCATTATATGCACCATATTGGTGCTCAAATGCACCATATGAGAGCGCAGTAATCGGTTGACTATGTGAACATAAAATACAGTAAAAATGATATTTGAATATAACCATCTGTTTTTACGGTGGTAATTGGTAATGTGACAAAAATAATATGCAGAAGAGATGCATTTAAAAAAATGGCGCATTTATTGCTATGAGTAGTGACATATAATCGCGCTATCGTAAATGAAGGGCTTGCTGTTAATCAGTACGGAAAAAGGCTGAATTTTTTTGGCAAGAGTGATACACCGATAGCAATTTATAACAATTTAAGAACACTTTTTAATTTACAAATATATCTTTGAGGAAAATGTAATGAGTGGAAATGAAACTCGCGTTCAGGCAATCAATAATATTACCAATCGCGAACCAATGGCCGTATCAACACCCGAGCCACTGTCAAAAATCTGGGCATGCGATGTCTTCAACCTGGCAAAGATGGAAGAATCGCTATCAAAGAATGCCTTTAAGGCCGTTAAGAACACCGTTCAGACGGGTACTCCACTGGATCCAGCGACTGCAGATATTGTTGCGGCAGCAATGAAAGAATGGGCGCTGTCTAAAGGCGTTAAGTTTTTCTCACACATTTTCTATCCAATGACAAACCTTACTGCAGAAAAGCACGATGGTTTCATTATTACCAATCCCGAAGGTCTGGCCATTACGGAATTTACCGGAAGCCTGCTGATTAAGGGAGAGCCTGATGGCTCCTCTTTCCCTAATGGCAGCATCCGTATGACCAACGCAGCACGTGGATACACCGCCTGGGATCCAACCAGCCCGGTATACATTATGAATACCGACAATGGCTCGACATTGATGATCCCTAGTGTGTTCATGTCATGGACTGGCGAGGCGCTGGATAAAAAGATTCCTCTGCTGCGTTCAAATCAGGCGATGAATGAAGCTGGACAGAGAGTACTTTCGTTGATGGGCGAGACTGATATTGCGCCCCTGAATTCAAGCTGTGGTGCTGAGCAGGAGTACTTCCTGGTTGATTCCAACTTTGCCAATAGCCGTCCAGACCTGCTACTGGCAGGCCGTACACTTTTTGGTGCGCCACCGGCCAAAGGCCAGCAGTTTGATGATCACTACTTTGGCGCTATTCCTGCACGTGTGCAGGTATTTATGCAGGATCTTGAAGATCAGTTATACAGACTTGGTATTCCTGCTAAAACTCACCACAACGAAGTAGCTCCAGGCCAGTTTGAAGTAGCGCCATACTTTGAATCTGCCAATGTCGCAGCCGATCATCAGCAGCTGATGATGACCCTGCTGAAAATGACTGCCAAGAAACACGGTTTTGTCTGTCTGCTTCATGAAAAACCATTTGCTGGTGTGAATGGTTCGGGTAAGCACGTTAACTGGTCTGTGGGTAACGCCACACAGGGTAACCTGCTTGATCCAGGTAAAACGCCTCATGACAACCTGAATTTCCTGCTGTTCTGTGGTGCTGTGATTCGCGGTGTTCACCTACACGGTCCGCTGCTGCGCGCTGTTGTCGCTACTGCATCAAACGATCACCGTCTGGGTGCAAATGAAGCGCCTCCTGCGATTCTTTCTGTATATCTCGGTGACCAGCTGGAAAAAGTTTTCCAGGACATCAAAGATGGCAAGCTGGCTACCAGTAAAGCAGGTGGACTGATGAAACTGGGTCTGCCACAGATTCTTCACTTTGAGCGTGATCCGGGTGACCGTAACCGTACCTCACCTTTTGCCTTTACAGGTAACCGTTTTGAGTTCCGCGCAGTCGGTTCTTCACAGTCAGTATCAGGTCCATTAATTGCAATGAATACCATACTGGCTGAATCACTACACTGGGTCGCTGATCAGCTTGAAGCTGGGCTGAAGAAGAAGGGTGCTGACAGGGCACAGGTTGTCTTTGATGTATTGAAAGATCTGATGAAAGAGCATGGTAATGCTGTATTCGGTGGTGATGGCTATTCAGCTGAGTGGCACAAGGCTGCAGTTGAAAAACGTGGATTGAAAAATCTGCCAACCACAGCTGATGCACTACCTGCACTGCAGGAAAAATCAGTCAAGGCGCTGTTTAAGAAAACAGGCGTGTTATCACCAGTTGAGCTGGAAAGTCGCTACGAAGTCTATGCAGAACAATATATTCTTTCAATCGAGGTAGAGGCCAAGCTGGTTATTGATATGGCGAAGACCATGATCTATCCCGCAGCCATTCAATACCTGTTCGAGCTGTCAAATACCAGTTCAAGCATGGCAGAAATGGGTGTTGAGCTTGATAACTCAGTTGCCAAAAATGTCGCTACTGAGGCTAATGCGATGATGGCAGCAGTTGGTAAATTGAGTGCGGCATTAGAGAAGCACGACTTCGCAAACACTGAAAAACACATGCAGTACTGTTCAGGGGTAATTAGAGGACTTATGGATGAGGTGCGTAAGCATGCGGATACACTGGAGACAGAAGTTGCTGATGATCTCTGGCCATTGCCCAAGTACCGTGAAATGCTGTTTATCAAATAAAGCTTAACGTAGTTTTTGTAACAGTAAAAAAGGCCGCTTGATAGCGGCCTTTTTATTCCCATGGATAATCAAATATTAATAGTTCAGCGCCTTCTTTGCCAGTGGTAATATCTGCACGGTAGAAGCGCCAAATACGGTAAATAAACGAAAGATTGCATTAATAGGGTTTCTAGTTTCGTTATATGACTTTAGAGAATGATATTGCTTTGATCGCTAAAATTATATTTATTACGAAAATTACGTGACTAGATAGCGGTGAGTAAAGTTACTTATTAATTAGTATATTTTGAATAAGCGCTACGTACGTTTTGTATCGAGTTAACAAAAGAACAGTGTTTATTTCGTTAAATATGCAAAAAATGGAATACTATTTTACTTGATCGATATTTCGAAAAATTTGGTTGCATTAAGAACACAAATTATTTATCAAAAGGAAACAATCCCATCGCTAGAGTGGCAAAAAACTATCATTAAATCGCTGGAAAATTTACTAGCTGAATTTTGTTTATTAATATATACCCTATCTCACTCTGACGGCATTTGTGAATAATATATTATGCCTGGTTAAAAGCGTGGGATTATCTGCCAAAAATCTGTAAATCGTCATAGTTAATTGCATGGATAGCAATTTATAGCGTATCTATAAAGTTCCAGGTCGAGTAAACTATGTGCAGTAACCACGTAAAAATGAACTTCTTTATTTTTTAAAAAGTTACTCTTACCCAGGTAAGAGAATGTCCATTTTTAGTTATTCCAATGAATAAGATGAGAAAAAATCGATAATTTTGCTCTTTGAGCAAAACATAAGTAAATCAATTGCTGAAAGCCCTGGGACGAAATTGCCATGATACTGCTTATATTGTATTGGATGGCTTTTTACAAAAAATAAATTAACACCTTGGCTTTGAAAATACTCTTTACTGTAAAGGCTACTCCCGCCAGGAGCATTGACATAGTCCACAAACCCGAACTTTTTTGTGATTTCAATTAATCTATCTGCGCTATCCATATCTTTTGTCTCAGGAGAGAAAATTGAAGATTTGGTATAATTAAAATGCATTCCGAGATAAGAGTAAACTGATAATATAGATTCAATTGCCAGGTCAGTTATATCATCATACTCTCTGCTAAACGGTGACATGACGCTATCGATAGCTTCATTAAAAAAAGGTGCCTTCTTGTAATTGTGGGCAAGGCTTCTGTAAAAACTGTCTTTCCATCTATTGTCAAATGCTGGGCTGATTTCATTAATGAGTTTATTTCTGCTGGCTTTAGCTAAAGGAACCGTAAAAAGTAAGTCATGCTCTTGATTGAGAATTCTGTTTCTGTTTATCCATCCTCTCATGATGTAGTGTACGTCATCGTAAAAAACAAACATACTACTGGATTGTATCAAGTGAAAGTAGCCAATGTATGGAAATATATATGGCTGCATTATCGCAGTTCGTTGTGCTGTCATTTTTATTCCTTAATAGTGCTAATGATGTCACTGCTGAGCAAATGCATGCACCTGGGTTACTTGTTTAACTGTGCTTGCCGAAGCAACTGGCCTCATCCAGGACAGTCGACTAGTTTGTGCATACACTAAATTAATACGGACCTACCTTGTTATGTAAATCAGTATAGATGGTTCGAATGAGTGACAGTAGTCCACTTTGTGGAAGAGAGAATCATAGCCCGTTTCTTGCATCAGGAAATCACGACATGGAAGCGATACTGAGACGGGTGAAGGCGCTCATCCATCTGGTAAAACGTACATTTCAGGCCGTGTTTTGAGCAGACTGACTCGATATCACGGGGGTCCCACCATGTGCCCATGACTTCCGCACCACGTACCAACCGATACAGGTGGCGGATACGCTGTGAAAATGTCTTGTAGAAGGCCCATTTCTTCCGCTTGTCTGGGATCAATAGAAAGACGATGCGGCGGCCATCTTCGGTAATCTGCTTGAGGGTACCCAGCAGATGATCCAGCTGGGTCTTGTCGAAATATTGCAAGGCTGCGCACATTACGACCTTGGAAAACGGAGTGGCCGTGAATGCGGAATCTGCCTGGATTTTTGAGACATCCATCAGGTAATAATGCAGATTAGGTGCAATATGATCACGCTCGGCAACATTGAGTAGTGGCTCAGAAAAATCGACAGCAGCCACATGGCGACACTTCTTTGCCAACTCCCGAGTGAAGATTCCGTTTCCGCAGCAGAGATCGAGTAGCGCATCATCGCGCTCGAGCGCGAGGTGCTTACGCATGTCGCCGAGGATCAGATCGAATTGCTCCTGGCTGATCGGTTTTCCCTGCAGAGTATGTCCGGTCTGTTTCAGGTACTCAGAGGTATCGAATTGCAGAGGGTAGTCCTGATAATAGCGCTGCCAGTCGACACCGATTGAGCGACGCTGACCGCCCGGATGCCGGACTTCCGCTCCCTCGGTTACCATATTCTCCTTGCTCTCGGCAAATGGGTATCGCCCACCTGTTATCTCATTGACGTACACCTGGAAGACTCGATCGCTGCCGATAAGGTAGCGGCCAAGAAAATCGTTGAATGCTTTGGGGCTAGTGAATATATGGTGCCGGTTGAAACGGGAGTGCCGTAGATAATGACAGAGGACCATGTTGCGCATTTCATCAGGATGTAGACGATCGGCTTTCCGGTCGTTGGGGTAGTTGAAGCGCATTGGCAGTGCACGGACAGGAAGATTGAGTTTCTCGGCAGCCATGGTGATAGTAACCTGGCCGTAGAATCCGTTACCTACCATGCTTATTACTTTAGGCTCAACCTCACGGATACCTCGGTAGAGTTCACGCATCAATTGTGGAGGCGCCGCAAGGAAGCCATAATTGATATAGAAGGGACTACGCTCGGTAGAAGATGGCTCAAGCAGGTTGTAACGATAGCTCATGTCCGGGCTACGGCCAAGGATGGCATGACCGAGTTTTTCCCAGGCTTCGTGAGGTGGTGTGTCGGCGGGTAGTCTCTGGACTTCGGCCTCTCCACCTTTCTCGTTTTGAAGAGGAAACAGCTCGTCAGCCCTGCCACCCATTGAGAATGGAATATGGACGATGACACCCATGACCGCCGGCGATGCCTTAATCTCATCCAGCAGGTCCTGAGGCAGCGGCCTGATGAAAGCCGTATCTGCATCGCATATACAAGATAGATCAGAATCCGGATCCACAAGCTCGAATCTTAAGTCACTGGCAGCGTAAAAACCGGTTCGTCGGAATTCCTCCGGGTCTGCATATACTACTTCGATATTTTTAAAATAGGCTTTCCACCGGTCTGGGAGAGGTGGCGGATTCTCGTCACCGAAGACCGCGACTACTCGAGCCTGCTTCCATCTTTCACCGAAAGAATCCAACGCCAATCGGAAAAACGCGATTTGCGAATAAAAAGCATCGTTCGGACTCCCGCAGATCAGGAACTCCACCTTTGGGTGCTGCGATGCGTGCTCCACTATGTTGTAACTCTCCAGGCCCCATCAATTTTTGAAACGCGCTCAAGTATTGGCGCGGCGTGGTCGACAGTGTACTGTATGAGAGAGCAAATCTCACGTGCTGATTGTGCATTCATTGCCGCCCCGCCAGGAAGAACAATGACCCGATCAGCTACCTTCTCGGTGATCGGAAGACAGCGCTGAAAACGAGGTGCTGCGTAAGCCGCCATCCTGTGACAGCCCGGGTAGAAATAGCGTCGGGCGATAACATTTTCTGCGCACAGAATGTCGACCATCAGGTCGCGGGGAATTCCGTTTAACTGTTCGTCAATCTCGGCAACCACATATTGGTAGTTCCAGCTATCACCCTGAGCATCATAATTTCGTATTGTCACGCCAGGTATATCTCGTAAACCATCAGCGTATGACTGGTACACATCACGGCAGCGACCCAAAGTGTCATCCAGTAAATCGAGGTTGGAAAGCCCCATCGCGGCATGCACCTCTGACATCTTTGCATTCGTCCCCAAAGATTCGACGTTATCGATTCCAACAAAGCCGAAATTTCGATCGAGTCTCAGGCGTTGAGCCAACTCACCATCATTCGTGGTGATAGCACCACCTTCAATCGTGTGAAAAAATTTGTTTGCATGAAAGCTGAAAACCTCCGCATCGCCAAATCCACCGATTTTTTTATTGGTATGAGAGCAGGCGAACGCATGGGCAGCATCATAGATTAGCTTCAGATTATGATCTTGTGCAATTTCCTGTAATCGATGAGTGTCACATGGTCGACCAAACAGGTGTACGCTCAATATTGCACTGGTCTTCTCATTGATCAACGAAGCACAGTGGCCAGGATCCATATTCCATGAATCTGGATCGATGTCGCAAAAAACAGGGTGCAGCCCCGAATTACAAACCGCGTGTGGTGTTGCTACGAAAGTAAATGACGGTACAATGACCTCACCTCTCAGTTCCAAAGCATTCATGAGTAGCTGTAATCCCAGGGTTGCATTGGTAACAGCTACGCAGTGCTCAACACCTAGAAATCTCGAGATCCTGCTTTCGAGTTCACGGACAAGCGGACCGTCGTTGGTGAACCAGCCTCGATCGAAGCATTGCTCGACATGGTTGAAAAACTGTTGTGGGGCAGCACTGTAAGGCTGGTTCGTATGCAATGGCTTTTCAAAGGCAGGTACATCGCCGAACAGCGCTAGTTGTAAAGTGTTAGCATTCATGGGATACATCAGTCACATTCTCTGTGAAATAGTACCATTTTTGTGAGAACTTTATTGTTATGCAAAAACATCCTAGAACTCATTGAAGATTGAAAGTATAACGACTGAACTGTGGGGGGGGTGAGCAGAGTTTTTTACTGCGAGTTCCGCGCGAGCGTATTGTTAGTCGTTTATACCAAAATATTACAAAATCTACGACAAA
>JAOUPA010000135.1 GCA_029880105.1 Gammaproteobacteria bacterium | reverse complement strand
TCTCACGAGCGAGCACACCCTGACGCGCGTCCTTGTCATTATTAATACGCAGCCAGTGTTTACCCACCCAGATGCCGTCACGGGTAACAATGCTCTCACCAGCGGTCAGAGAGGCGCGCATCTGCATCGCCGCCTCCAAAGTATCCGCAGCACGAATGCCATGCAGGAACTGACCCAGCTCCACCGATGATTTCACTTTTTCCTGCAAATAACCCGGAGCCTGAGCTGTCGCTGAATTAGCTGACTGCGTTTCAATCAATGCAAGGTTGCTCTTCTCCAGATCGGCAAGCGTCGCGCACAGAGAGTCAATCTGGTCAACACAGACCGCTTCCAGGGTATCGCCGAGTACGGTTTCAACTGCCGTCTCCCAGCCACTATCTACTTCCAGCTTTTCAGCAAAACGCACCTGACTGGCCAGGCCCTGCCGCTCCAGCCACTGATTCACGGACTGGTCGGTTTTACCCAGCGCAGACTGCTGCAGGGTTTCCAGCGAAGACAGGCGTCCCTGGGCATCGTGAATACCACGGCGATGCTCAGCAAATTTCTGCTCAGCCTCAACAATCTTTTCGCGTGTCTCGCGAATCGAAGCCAGGACCGATGTTAGTTTCTCTTCCTGGGCATGTTTTTCCTGCTCAACTTCGGCGTACTTGGCCTTAATCTCAACAATCTGGCCCTCGATATCTTCACCACGCAACGCCTGCTGTTCAACATCAATACGCTGCAAACGCTGATTCAGCTGCTCAACGTGACGCTCCAGCTGCTCCATGCGCGAACGTTCAACCTGCGCCTTCTGGCTGGCTTCCGAATACTTACGATTGACCTCATCCCAGGAAGACTGCCAGATCTGCATCGCCTCTTCAGAAGCCTTAAACCGTTCAGCAATTCCCTGCTCTTCGACTTTCAGCACTTCGAGTGCCGGCTGGTCAACCAACAACTGCGAACTAACCTCTTCAATGGTATTGCGGTCGCTCTCCAGCGTCTGCGTTGCCTCAAACAGGGCGGTCTCGACCTGCTCCAGGTCTGTCTTCTGACGTCGCTGTAAATCCTGCTGATGCTTAATGCTCTGCTCGACACGGGAGATATCACTGCCCAGGCTATAGTATTCTGCCTGCACCTTGTTCATCGCATCGTTCGATTCGGTATGCAACTGACGATCTTCTTCTATCTTCGATTCTGCCGCGCGCTGCTCCGCAATGATCTGCTGCAGTTTGGTCTCCTTCTCGGCAATCGACTTATCACGGCCATCCAGGTCATGCTTCAGATCACGCCAGTGCAGGGCCAGCAATTCGGCCTTCAGATGACGCTCTTCCGTTTTGAATTCTTTATATCGCTCAGCAGCACGGCTCTGACGCTGTAAATGCGACAACTGCTTATCAATTTCTTCGCGCAGGTCGTCCAGGCGATCCAGGTTGTCGCGGGTATGGCGAATACGGTTCTCGGTTTCGCGGCGACGCTCCTTATATTTGGAGATACCAGCGGCCTCTTCGAGAAAGATACGCAACTCTTCAGGCTTGGCCTCGATCAGGCGCGAAATCATACCCTGCTCGATAATCGCGTAACTGCGCGGACCCAGACCGGTGCCGAGGAACAGGTCAGCAATGTCACGGCGACGGCAACGTGTACCATTTAGCGAATATTTCGACATGCCATCACGGCTCACCGTGCGTTTGACCGAAATCTCGTCGTATTGTGCAAACTGGCCACCAACCTTGCCGTTGGCCTCACTGTTGTCAAAGACCAGCTCAACCGAGGCCATGCCGACAGGTTTGCGTGACGAAGAACCGTTGAAAATGACGTCTTCCATAGAGGCGCCACGCAGGTGCTTGGCAGAAGACTCACCCATAACCCAGCGCACCGCGTCTATCACATTCGACTTACCACAGCCATTGGGCCCAACGATACCGGTCAGGTTACTGGGCAGATTTAGCGTGGTGGGGTCAACAAAAGACTTGAAGCCTGCGAGTTTGATTTTGCTAAGGCGCATGAGTGATCTGAGATCCTTTCGGCGTAATAATTTGAATAATTCGGTGCTAAAAACAGGGGCTCAGTATACATTACAGGGCGTAAAAATCGACAGGGAATTTGTCCGTTTTGACAGGTATAATTGCCCTTTTTTACATACGCGAAAATCTATTATGTCGACTAAACCTTCAAAAGAGCTGGAAGTCTTTGATAATCCACAACCTGAGCGCGACTATACCATCCGCATCAGCATCCCCGAGTTTACCTGCCTATGCCCCAAGACTGGTCAGCCCGACTTCGCCACGTTGGAAATCGAGTATGTCGCTGACAGGAGCTGCATCGAGCTCAAGGCTCTGAAGATGTATGTCTGGTCCTTCCGCGAAGAAGGCGCCTTCCACGAGGCGGTCACCAACCAGATACTGGGTGACCTGGTTGCCGCCTGCAAACCACGCTTTATGCGCCTGACCGCTGAATTCAATGTCCGTGGCGGTATCTATACCACCGTCGTTGCCGAACACCGAGACCCCAACTGGCAGGCACCTGAACTCGTCCAACTTCCGTAATCAGCCTTTCCTCCGCCAGCATGTCGCCTGAAGCTGCCCTATCTGCCTCCCTGTTTCTGGGCATCGATATCGGCACTTCGGGCGTACGTGCCAGTATCATAAACAGCCAGGGTGACGAGCTTTTTAACCATCGCATCGAACTGGCATCGCCAGAAATAAATAATAGTCGTATCCAGCAGAACCCAGCCATCTGGAAGCAATCGATATTAAATTTAATCAAAGAGTTAACAGATAAAGTTAATATTATTTCTTCTTATAAATATATCGCTGCACTGGCCATCGACGGCACCTCGGGCACTGTACTGGTCTGCGATGAGGCTGGCACGCCGCTGGCACAGGCACTGATGTACAACGACCAGAGCTGTAGCAAAGAAGCAGCCCAGATCGCTAATATAGCCCCGCCAGACTGCGGTGCCCACGGTGCCAGCGCCTCACTGGCCAAAGCCTTGCACCTGCTAAAGCAACATCCCGAGGCACACTACATCTGCCATCAGGCCGATTGGGTCGCGTCTACACTCACCGGCCAATACGGCATCAGTGATGAAAATAACTGTCTCAAGCTTGGTTATAATTCACTTGAAAAATCATGGCCTAACTGGCTGAATAAATTAGATATAAATCAGGCAATACTTCCACGCGTAGTCAAGCCTGGTAGCGCCATCGCCAGCATTCAGCCAGGTGTTGCGAATGAACTCGGCCTGCCCAAAGACTGCCAGATTGTCGCTGGTACTACCGACAGCATCGCCGCCTTTATTGCCACCGGTGCCAACCAGGTAGGCGATGCTGTGACCTCACTGGGCAGTACGCTGGTACTCAAAATCATCTCCGACAGACCTGTCTTTGCACCCGAATATGGCATCTACAGCCACCGCCTCGGTAAGCACTGGCTGGCAGGAGGCGCTTCAAACTCGGGGGGGCGCGTACTCAAGCAGTACTTCAACCAGCCACAACTCGATGCCATGACAACCAGCCTTAACCCCGAGATCAGTGCCGGGCTGAACTACTACCCCCTGCCCACCATTGGCGAACGCTTCCCCAGAAATAACCCTCATCTGGAACCAAAAATGGCACCGCGCCCGGATGATGATATTGTCTTCTTTCAGGCAATACTCGAGGGCATCGCCAATATCGAAGCCGAGGGCTACCAGCGACTGGCTGAACTGGGTGCACCGGCTCCCCGGCAGGTATTGACCGCCGGTGGCGGCAGCCGCAATCCCGCATGGCAAAAAATACGCGAACAGACTCTCAATACGCCCGTGCGCATCGCCGACCACACCGAGGCCAGCTACGGCAGCGCCCTGCTCGCCCGGCAGGGTTATATTAATAAGGAGAATCGATGAATAACTACCTGAAAGGCCTTGGCGATGTATTCAGCAGCTTTGGGCTAATGCTTGAGCCGGGTATCCGCCGCTTCATCATTATTCCGTTGATGATCAACATCGGACTGTTCAGCGGCGCGATCTACCTGCTCAGCCAGCAAATGAACCAGTGGATAGAAGACCTGCTACCCGGTTGGCTTAGCTGGCTGGAATGGCTACTCTGGCCGTTATTCATGCTCACTACCCTGCTCTTTGTCTTCTATACCTTCTCACTGGTCGCCAATCTGATTGCTGCCCCGTTTAACAGCATCCTGTCTGCACGCGTTGAAAAATGCCTCACCGGCCAGCAGGTTGAGCTGGTCAATGAAGAGAAGTGGTGGGCCCTGGTAGCACGCAGTATCACCTCTGAAATCCATAAACTGCTCTACTTCATCAAGTGGCTAATACCCCTGATCATCCTGACCTTAATACCGGGACTCAACCTGATTGCACCGCTGGCCTGGTTTATTTTCACTGCCTGGTCGTTCTCGCTGGAATATACCGACTACCCGCTGGCCAACCGCGGCCTGTTATTCAAGGAAATTCGCCAGTACAATCGCCTGCTGCGAATGCGAGCACTGGGCCTGGGCACTGGTATATTTATCATCACCAGTATCCCGGTATTAAATTTCCTGGCCATGCCTGTTGCGGTGATTGGTGCCACCCGGCTGACAACACAAATTAAAACTGAGACTCCATCTGAGACATAGACCAATGCAAGAACGCGTTACCGAACTCGAAATTAAACTGGCCCACCTGGAAAATACCATCGACATTCTGGACCAGACCATCATCACCCAGCAGAGCCAGATTGACATGCTGATAATGAAAATATCGATGCTGGAGAAAAAAATGAAGGCCGCTGGTGAGTCTCAGGTCGCACATGAAAAGGACGAAACCCCACCGCCGCATTATTAATGCGACCAATTCAACAGCCTCTATAAGTCGGCACCACCAGATAAATACCATTTTTTTTTTGGTTGATATATGTCATTATCAACGCACACCCGTTGTCATAGACTACCTCGGCGGATTTTTCTATTTCCAGGAGGATGTATGTTACTGTTTTTAAACGATTTTATCTTGATGACACATGCTCCCATTT
>JAOUPA010000098.1 GCA_029880105.1 Gammaproteobacteria bacterium | reverse complement strand
TCGGTTGACCATGTACTTTAATGCGACCAGCCTCGGTCCAGGACTGGGTGTCGATAACCAGTACTTCGTGACGTCCGACAGCGGGTACAAAAGCATACTGGCCTGCTATTGCCCAGCCTTCGAGGTGTGGCATTTTATACACGGGTAGTTTCTGTTCGCCTTTGCCGTAGTGGTCGAGTATACGTTTTACACCGGCATCAAGATTCCACAGATCGAGCAGAGCCATGCCATCCTCACCAAACAGGCCGGCAATATAATAGCGACCATTGGGCGAAATCAGTGCGTCATAGGGGTTACGGCCGATGTTTTGAAATTTCTGAATGGCGGGTTTTTGGGGCTGCGACATATCAGCCACCCAGATCTCATCGGCATCCCACAGGCTGAATACAAATTTCTGGCCGGGGGCATCGACCAGGCCGATAACTTTGGAGGTCTGGTCGGTATCACCGTAAATGGCGGGGATATTGGCAACCAGGTCAAGCGTGTTTGCATCAAATATTTTTACGCCACCAGGCTCATAGTTGGAAACCGCGACCAGACGACCATCCTGTGAGATGGCACCGCCGATACTGTTACCTGCCTGCAATGTTCGTTTGACGATTTTATGCAAAAGCATGTCAACCTTGGTCAGGCCACCATCACGACCAAAAATATAGGCATAGCGCTCATCGCGAGAATATACGGCGGAGGCGTGTGAAAGATCACCCAGGCCTTCAACCCGAGCCAGGCTGGTATTGTTGGTTGTTTCGATGATCTGGATGCTGCCACTGGCGCGTTCGATTACCAGACCAAGGTCTCCCGTGCCGCGTAGCTCAGTCGCCAGGGTGGGCGTTGTGGTGAGTATGCTGAGTACTAGCGCAAAGAGTCCAGCGCGAATCATTATTGAATACCCTGTTTGATTTGATTGGCCAGCCATAATGCATCATCGTCAGACAGCATGGTTTTCCATCCTGGCATCGCTGTCTCAGGATGGCCCTCGAGAATGGTCGTGACCAGATAATTGGTTGATTTACCCTCAAGTTGTGCTGGAAGCAGAGCAGGGCCGAGTCCACCCTTGAGGGTCATGCCATGGCAGGAGCCACAGTCCTGTTTCAGCAGGTGGATGAGCTCGCTCTGGCGTGATGGGGTTACCTCAGTTGCCAGTACATGCCCTGAAATGAGCATCAGGCTAACTGTGTGCAGCAAGATCTTTATCATAAACTGTTTCTTCTAAAGATGACTGGAACCAGTCGAGTTCCTCTGCCAGCGAGACAACCTCGCCAATGATGATCATGACGGGGGCTTTTAGTCCGGATTGATTGACGGCGTCCTGTAACTGGTCGAGCTGTGACAGGACACGCTGTTGTTGTTGTGTGGTGCCATTTTCAATGGCAGCGGCTGGCGTTGATGCGCTCAGGCCGGCATCAATCAGGGCCTCACAAATGTGCGCCAGGTTCCCAAGGCCCATATAGATGACCAGGGTGCAGTCAGGGTCGGCAACGCGCTGCCAGTTGATATCCAGCGGTTCATCATTTTTGAAGTGACCGGTGATGAAGCGTACGCTGCGACTCATGCCACGATGTGTCAATGGGATGCCGCTGTAGGCGCTGCAGCCAGACGCGGCGGTAACACCGGGTACCACTTCAAAAGCAATTTTATGTTTGATAAGCGCCAGGACTTCTTCGCCACCGCGCCCAAACATATAAGGGTCACCGCCTTTCAGGCGAACAATTTTGCGGCCAGATTTAGCCAGGTTGACGATAGTCTCATTGATCTGATCCTGTGGCACACAGTGTTTACCTACTTCTTTGCCAACAGAGACGCGGCTGATACCCGCAGGAATAAGATCCAGAATTTCTTTAGAGACCAGACGGTCGTAAACCACCGCATCGGCTTCCTGAAGCAGGCGTACGGCCTTTACTGTCATCAGTTCTGCGTCACCTGGGCCAGCGCCAACCAGTGAAACGAAGCCATTATCTGTCATATAAAACCACCAGTAGTTATATTCATTGCAAGCTTACCATCAGAGACACAAGCTTACATAGCGGTGATATTGGCCTGCTTGGGCTGTTATGTCATTGATATAGGTCAAAGCTCTTCCTGATGTAGACAGGGTCTAATATCAGGGCAAGTTAATATTTTAATAATGCATGTAAATCAATGAGTTGAAGATAGGTCAGTGGTGAGATAAATACCACCAAACAGCCAGAAAGACTGTTTGGTGGTAAATAAGTGCTTCAATTATAGAAGCGTGGTGTCAGGTTGCAGGCTAGTAGATATCGTGCACTGTATTGTGTACGTTAAATTTGCCGGTAGGCGTAATTAGCCGTTTGTCCCTGATGACTTTTTTCAGCTTGCGGGTTTTGTCGTCTACAACCACCAGAGCGGATTCTTCTGAGGAGCCACTCCAGACCGAGAACCAGACCTCATCGCCTGCCTTATTATATTCCGGTTGCACAACACGCTTAGGCCCTGCACCCAGACCAGCCCATTCAGCAATCGGTAATACTTCGTACCCCTTTTTCAGGTTGCTGATATCAAACACGGCTATTGATTGGCTGGCAGCGGTATCAGGATTAAGCGGGGTATCAATCCAGAGGTTTTTAGATTTGGGGTGGGTTTTTATAAATAGTGAACCACCGCCTTGTCCGTGTAGAACTTCAACCGGTTTCCAGGCATTCTTTTTATGTTTTTTTGGATCGGTGCCAATCAGGGTGATGTTGTCATTGCCCAGTGCACTGGTTGCCCAGACAGGGCCATATTCAGGATGTATGAAATTGGCACCACGGCCTGGGTGGGGTATTTCTGTGGCATCAACCAGGGCCTCCAGTTTCCGCTCTTTTGAATCAATGACAGCAATTTTGTTCGATTTGTTGGCTGCGGTCATATAGTAACGGTGGGTACTGTCCCAGCCACCATCATGTAAATACTGGGCAGTAGGAATAGTGGTTACTGTCATATTTTCGATATCCTTGTAATTGACCAGTAAGACCTTGCCGGTTTCTTTCACGTTGACCATGAACTCTGGGTTTTCGTGTGAAGCCAGGATGGCTGCTACACGTGGCTCAGGATGGTATTCCTGTGTTCCAACGGTCATGCCGCGAGTTGATGATATCGTTAGGGGTTCCAACGTATAACCATCCATGATGGTGTACTGGGGAGGCCAGTAGGTACCTGCAATGGCGTATTTATCTTCATAGCCTTTATATTTAGAGGTTTCAACAGATCGTGCCTCAAGGCCGACCTTGATAGTGGCAACATTGTCCGGGGTTTTCATCCAGAGATCGATCATATTGATTCTGGCATCACGACCAATAACATAAAGATAACGGCCTGATGATGACATACGCGATATGTGCACTGCGTAGCCGGTATCAATGATATTGATAATATTTTTGGTGTCACCATCAATCAGTGCGATCTGACCCGCATCACGCAGTGTTACCGAGAAGATGTTATCAATATTGTAATTATTCATTTTCTTTTTTGGACGCTTGGCAACGGGCACAATCAGCTTCCAGGAGTCTTTCATTTCTTTCAGTCCCCACTCGGGAGGTACTGGTGGCTCATGCTGGAGATAATTCGCCATGTTGTCGATTTCCTTTTCAGTCAAAGCGCCCGATGTTCCCCAGTTGGGCATGCCGGCAGGAGAGCCATAGGTAATAAATGCCTTCAGTGCTGCACTGCCTCGTGCCCTGGTAATGTCGGTAGTCAGTGGCTTGCCGGTGGCGCCTTTACGTAATACGCCATGACAGCCAGCGCAGCGCTCAAAAAAGATTTTTTTGCTGTCATTGAAAGCGGTGACGGTCATGGCTGGACCTTCGGAGGTAATCATATTTTTTGTGTCAGCAGGATCAATGCCGCTGGGGGAGCCCTCATAGGCAGCGCCTTCCTCAGATGCGGGTTTGGTGTGGCCAGTTATTGTTATGGTTAATGTGAGTGTGGTAACCGTAATAATAATTGCTCTGAATAACGTAAGGTTTCGCTCAAGCATTGTGCATCCTCCTTATAGAGATGGTTTGACTGATGCAGCTTGAGCCGAGGCTCGATTAAATAAGTTGATATAAGTCAATAATAAATTAAATACTGTAATTTATTGTCTTTAAAAACAAATCTAATATATTTTATTGTATATTATTCATGTAGTTACTATATATTTAAAAACAGTCTAAATACATAAAAATGTGACAAATTTCACTAGGTTAACTGTAAATAAAAGAGGTTGATTAAATATTATCGACCTGTTTTTACAGGCATAGAGTTGACCTGAGTCATTTGGCTTCAGTTGCTTAGCCGCTTACAATAGCCTTAATATCAGCCATAAAAAGGGTATTCTGATATCAGGTAAATAAGTAAATAGTGCTATATCTATTCTTTCTTTGGTAACCATTTCAGCTGCCAATATAATAATTTTATAAAAGAGATGTTTTCATGAATCAAAATGCAAAGATGTTCGGTGTTGCTCTTATCATTCTTACACTGATTGTGGCGGTGATATTGGGATTTATGGCAGGTCCAACCAGCCCGTTGACCTGGCTATTACTGGTAGCACTCATTGCCATTCCTTATATCTATAGAAAAATGGAGAATAAAGATTTTCTGGAGTGGAAAGCAGAATATAGCGTAGGTATTGATTCTATTGATAAGCAGCATCGAAAGCTGGTCAACCTGATTAACCAGTTATCGACAGCAGTAAAATATTCAACTGGAGAAGAGTTTGAACGTGAGGCGCTGGATGAGCTGGTAAATTACACCAAAACGCATTTCACCTATGAAGAAGGTGTGATGGAGCAGAATGGTTATCCTGATTTTGAGGCGCACAAGGCGCAGCATGTAAAAATGATCAGCAAGGTTGAAGAGGTGCTGGCCAGGTATGAGAGTGACCCTGATACCGCTATGAGCAACGCAGCTGACTTCCTCAAAGATTGGCTCATTAATCACATTAATGGCACTGACAAAGAGTACAGCAGTTATTTGCTTAGTAAGGGCGTAAAGTAAACACTATCAGGTTCAGTAACTAAAGAGCAGTGAAGGCGCTATTTTTGTTACTGGTTCTCACGCAAAATGGTGCGGGTGATATTAACGCCTCCTTTGTTAATACTAGCACGCGTGAACAGTGTCAGCAAAAAGAGAAAATGCTCAGGGATGTTTTTCTGGCTTCGAATATTTCTGTTGTTGACAGTCGTTGTGTTCAAAGTGAACTTAAGTTTTCTGCATTTGAACACACATCATCTTCCAGTCAGATCAGAAATTTTTATTTAATCACTATTGGTGATGAATTTCAGGTTGAAAATGTATCAGACTGGTCTGAGTGCAGGTTTCAGTCAAAACAGCCAGTAGAAAACGCACGGGTTTATTGTAGTAGTTCAGTCCAATCTCTGGAAAAATAAAAGATTACCGATGAAGTGATCTTTTAGTTATTTTTCATCTGGATTTTTTTGTTTGGAGATATTAAAGATTAACCAGAGATGCCATCCATATTGGCCAGAAGCCGCCAAATAGCACAGCACCAGCAATAGTACACGAAATATTCAGCCGGGTTATTTTTGAATACATAAAAACTAACCCGCCATACATCAACCATCCCCAGGGTGTCATTAGTGACAGTAATAGTCCCTGTGGATATCGGTTAAATAGCATTTCAATAGTAGTCAGTCTGTCTGGTGAGAACTGGTCAATAACATACCAGCTAGCGATAGAAACAAGCAGAGCCAGTACAGGTCCAAGCATTAGCCAGAGACCAATATTTTGTACTGTCTTACTCATTGTGGAAGTTTTCCACAGCAATGCCTGATAAAGTTAGTTAAGAAACGATTATGCTTTGATTTAATGGCTTGTGCCTTCCAGATATCGAGTCTTGTTGTAGACATTATATTTGCCGGAAGGTTTATTCATTGGCAGGCGTTTGATCTCTTCCAGTGTTTTGGCATCGTAAACTATCACAGCGCCATCAGTATCCCAGATGCTGAGTAGGGCATATTTTCCATCACGGGTGAATTCGACGTGGGCTGCCGTTTTACCAGGGGCAGGGCGCAGGGTTTTGACAATTTCCAGTGTATTTTTGTCGATGACGTGTACGGCATCTTTATTCGGACCAAAGAAGACATCAACCCAGGCATAAGGTGAGTTTTTATGGCTACGCATAAAGAAACCCGGGCCAAGAGTCTCTATGTTCTTAATGGTTTTCCATGTTTGCATATCAATGACGCTTACACTGCCTGTTTTTAAATTGGGTGTGGCAAGTATATTTTGACCTTTGTATTGCCAGGTAATGCCAGAGCCAAGGTGTGGCATACCCGGGAGCGCAAGATCAGGTACGATGACGCGGCCAATATCCATATCAATCACCTGTCCCTTACCTTCGCGTGAGGCACCGATGAGTGAGGCATATTCCTGGTCAAAAAAGAAATCATCGAGATAGGCATCAACACTGATTTTTCTTACCGGGAATGGCTCGGTTTTGGGGTTTTCACCGGAGTCATGGCGATAGTCGTGCATCCACATACCAAACCCCATAGGTGGATTGTCTTCGTAAGAAATTTCCCAGAGTTCAGGGATGTCTTTTAGGGCAGCAATAAAGGTATTGCGTGGTGGCGCGGTATAGACAGCGCTTACACGTGAAGACTTGCCTGCATCATCTTTGACATTAAAAAGCTTGATCGGGCTTAGATCTTTTGCATCCAGTAGCACCAGTGTGTGTGGTAAGTAATTAGCAACCATGACATAGCGACCATCGGCAGAGACGGCCTGGTTACGGGTATTGATACCAGCGCGGATTTCAGCGACTAACTTCAGGTTGTAGATATCATACTTGCTGATCCAGCCATCACGCGAGGCAAAATAGACAAAGCGACCATCCGGTGAATACTTGGGGCCACCGTGCAGGGCATAGCGTGATTTGAAACGGTGTATGGCCTCCAGTTTGTCACCGTCGAGCAGGGTAACGTGGTGATCACCCAGTTCGACGACAAGGAACATATTGAGAGGGTCGGCAACATCGTAAACAGGCTTGTCTGATAAATCGCTTTCCTTGTTATGGATGACCTGGCTGGCCTTGATATTCTCCATATCCCAAACAGGAGTTTGCGATAATGGGG
>JAOUPA010000097.1 GCA_029880105.1 Gammaproteobacteria bacterium | reverse complement strand
GGAACAGGGTTTTTTCATCGCCGAGCACTTCCAGTTTCACCAGGCTGTGGCCATCGAGTAGTTCGCGCGCCAGACGACAGGTGCGCACAGCCTCCTCGACATTATAACAACCGGCGGTATTAGGCAGCAGGGTGTATTTATTTGGCGGCAATACATCTAGCAGGTTGGGCTCGTCCGGGTTCTGGCCGATATTGGTGCGGCGAATGGCGATGGTGATAATCTCTGCACCACTGGCCTCGATAGCCTGCCTGGTTTCTTCATTGTTCCTGTACTTGCCAGTACCGACCAGGAGGCGAGACTGGTAGATTTTACCAGCAATCACCAGCGGTTTATCGATGGGTGTTGAGCTTGATTCTGTTGTCATGAGCGTTGGTCTTTCTGAAGTTGATCTTGTCTTGGGGGCATGCACTGATAGCATTAACCGCCACCGATTGCCTGCACAATTTCCACTTTATCACCCTGTTTGAGGGTATAGCTGGCGTGTTCACTGCGGGGTACGATGGCCTGGTTGACTTCGATAGCCAGACGCTTGTTTTCGAGCCCCAGCTGGGAAATCAGCTGTTGCAGATTAAGGCCGTCTTCCAGTGTGCATAGTTCGCCATTTATTGAGATATTCATGGGTCACGAATTGTACACGATATTGCTGGCTGGACGCGTCGTGTTGATGAATTTTGGCTGCTTAAGGTAAACTGTCGGCAATATTGTGCTATACATTGATTCAATTTGGATATTTTCTCGCTTTATTCGCTTCATATAAGGCCTGATTCCATGATCTGTAACTTTAAATAATTTCTAAATTAAATATGAGAAAGCAAAAAATTCTAGTCGCAGCCTTGATGTTAATATTGTCATGGCCATTTACGTTGATGGCTGATGATAATCCCTTTGATAAAGGCAAAAGTGTCAATATAAAAGGCGAATGGGTAATAAAGGATAAAACTGCTACCAGTTCTGGTTCCGATTCCGGAGATTTTTATCATCTATTTTTTGATTTGAGAGAGCTGCGTTTCCGTATTACGGGGGGTGCTGAAGACAGCGAGGCGAATGCCAGAATATATGAACAGTTTGCGGTAGAAGATGTAACAGTCGATAGCAAAAGACTGTCAGTTTTTCAGTGGTGCCTGGTTAACCAGCAGAAACATTCCCGTTTTTTGCAACAGGGCCTGAAGGTTAAGCAGGATGTCTGCAACAATCAGGGCGAGAAAGGGACATTTACCATGCGGCTAAATGCATCCAGTCTTGCGGCTATAGAAAGTGGCAGGACATTAACTTTCAGGATAAAACCTTTCCGTTCGGCGGTGGAGGTAAATTTTGATATCTCTGATTTCTCCGCTATGCTGGCCAGCCTGACGGCTAAGCCAAAACAAGTGCAAACAATTGAGACTGCTATCGCTGTACCTGAAAAAGTAGTCGAACAGCAAAAATGTACCGTAGCACCGCCAAAAGACCTTATTGGTATAAAAGTTATAGAATATATTTGTTCAGATGTAGCAGCCAAAGCCAAGGCAGAGGCCAGTATAGCAGCACTGGTTGAAAAAGAGCGTAAGCACCAGGCAGATTTGGCTGCTGAAAATGAGCGCAAGCGCCGGGAGGCTGAGGCGGCCAAAAAGGCTGAAGAGCTCGCTGCTAAAAAAGCCGAAGAGGCAAGGCTGGCTGCAGAGCAGGCGGCTATAGCAGAAACAGAAGCTGCTCAAAATGAAATGAATGAGGAAATTACTAACAAGATGTTAGCTGTCTGTCAGAAGAAATGGGCTGAGGGTGAGCATCGTTGTTACTGTGAAAAATTTATAGCGCATGCACCTGCAGGTATCGAATCTGATCCTTCTTGCGCTAAATAGGGAACGATTTCTGCTAAATCGGTTTGTTGTCGATACTCGGCTTTGATCACAGTCTTTTATCGTGTTCATGTGTGTCAAAATACGCACATGAACTATCTCTACCTGTCACATTAAAATTTTATGCCTGAATGTATAGTTATTGGTGGCGGCGTTATTGGTATGATGACGGCGCGTGCACTGCATCTGGCAGGCATGGAGGTATTGCTGCTGGAGCGTGGTCCATTGGGTGGTGAATCATCCTGGGCGGGCGGCGGTATTATCTCACCCCTTTACCCATGGCGTTATCAGGATTCGGTCAATCGATTCGCCCAGCACAGCAAAAGACTATACCCCGATCTGGTGGACAGCCTGCAGGACGAAAGTGGTGTTGACTGTGAGTTGTTGCATAGTGGCCTACTGGTAGTCGACCAGGATGAGCAGGGTGCTGCACTGGCATGGGCAAATCAATGGTCCGAAAATCTCCAGTGTATTGCTGATCGAAAAACCATTTTATCGATAGAGCCAGTGCTTGCGGATAATATTGAGCAGGCGTTATGGATGCCGGATATTATGCAGGTGCGTAATCCTAAAATTATAAAAGCCCTGAAGGGAAGTTTTGAGCGCCTACAAATTGCATATCGTGAGCATACGCTGGTGCAGGATATTATTGTACAAGCTGGTCGTGTTACTGGTGTGCGAGTTGCTGATGAGATACTGGGTGCTGATCGTGTGATAGTGGCAGGTGGTGCCTGGAGTGCGGGCTTGATCAAGGCTGTGCAGCAGGTTGATGTCGAGCCGGTAAAGGGGCAGATGGTCATGTTTAAAGGCGGACCCGGCATGGTCAAACGCATTGTCCTGTCGGAGGGGCATTACATCATTCCAAGAAGCGATGGCCGTGTGCTGGCCGGCAGTACGCTGGAAAGAGTGGGGTTTGATAAAACGACGTCGGGTAATGCACTGGAGGCATTAAAGGCAACCGCAGTATCCTTGGTGCCATTACTGGGTTCATTGCCGGTCGAACGGCAATGGGCGGGGTTAAGGCCAGGCACCGAAAATGGTGTGCCCTATGTCTGTGAGGTTGATGAGGTCGCTGGCCTGTACCTGCATGCAGGGCATTATCGTAACGGCATTGTACTGGGCCCAGCCTCGGTACAATTAATGACCGAGCTGGTTCTGGGTAAAGCAACATTTTGTGATGCTGCGCCTTATAAAGTGAATGCGTTGCACTAGGCAGTCTGGAGTGTTTTGATATACTGCGGCTGCGCAAGTTTTTTAAGAGCGCCGGAATAGCTCAGTCGGTAGAGCAGCTCATTCGTAATGAGAAGGTCGGAGGTTCGATTCCTCTTTCCGGCACCATTTGCGCTTTAATATAAAAGGTTACTTATGAATATGAAAAAATGTCTCGTTACACTACTGGCAGTGCTGGTGGTGAAAACCTCGTTTGCATCCAGTGATGAAGCATTAAGAGCAGCAGAAGAGCTGCTATCGATGTCAGGCATAGAGAAGACTTTTTCTGCACAAGTGATGGTCGATAATGAAATTGCTCGGAATCCTTCGCTAGAGCCTTTTCGAGGTGTAATGGAGGACTTTTTTAATAAATACATGGATTATGAATCAGCCAGGCCTGAGCTGGCAGCGCTTTATATGGAGGCATTTTCAGAGCAGGAGCTCAAGCAGATTGTGGCCTTTTATAAAACACCGGCGGGTAAGAAGGTCATTAGTATAATGCCGCAGCTGGTAAAAAAAGTCTCCCAGATAGGCATGAGTCGACTGCAGGCTAATATCGGTGAATTGAAGGCGGCTATCCAGCAGGAAGCGGCAAGAATGTCATCTGATTCTCAGTCCACGGGTGCTACACCGGGAACAACGGCGCAATAAATTCTAGCCATACATCGAGCATGATGTTATGGCTATGCGACATTAGAAGTTTGGCTTAATCGGGGCTTCCTTATACATCTGGATGCCATCCATGATCTCCTGGCGTGCAGCTTCAATATTTTCCCAGCCCTCAACACGCACCCATTTGCCTTCATCCAGGTCTTTGTAGTGTTCGAAGAAATGGGCGATCTGATCGCGTAGTGTAATGGCGATATCATCAATATCTTTGGCATTACGGTATGACTTGCATAATTTATCTATGGGTACGGCGAGAATCTTGGCATCATCACCAGACTCATCAGTCATTTTCAGTACGCCAACCGGGCGGCAGGCGATAACCGAACCTGGAATCAATGGTACTGGCGTCACAACCAGTACATCAACCGGATCACCATCCTTTGACAGGGTATGGGGAACGTAACCGTAATTGCAGGGGTAGTGCATGGCGGTCGACATGAAGCGATCAACGAACATGGCGCCGGTTTCTTTATCAATTTCATACTTGACCGGGTCGCTGTGCGCGGGTATCTCGATAATGACGTTAATTTCGTGCGGGGTATTTTTACCCGAGCTGACGCGATCAAGGTTCATAGTGTTCTCGAAGGGTAGTAATATTTCAGTGCGAAGTTTAACAGTAATTGCTTATATAGTAACCCTATCCGGGCGGCGTATATTGCATTGTAACGATCAGAGTGTATGATCTGTCGGGGTAAAAAAAGAGCTTTCTGGCGCTGTTTCTGGCGAAATAATAAATAAAAAGGCAGAAAAGTAACCGCTTATCCGCTATATGTCGCTCCCCATCTTTTCCTGATAGCGCCCTGTAATTTTTGGACTTAAATTATGATCATGAAAAAGAACACTGGTTTTACATTAGTCGAAGTCATGGTTGCCCTGGTTATTTTGGCAATACTGATGTCTGTAGGCATGCCGCAGATGGCTGTATTCTTTAAGGGTAACAGGATGGTGGTCAATTCCAATGATCTATTGGCAGGCCTGCATATTGCGCGCAGTGAAGCGATTAAACGCAACTCAAGGGTGAGTATCTGCAAAAGCGCCAATGCGGGTGATGCGGCACCGACCTGTGCAACAGGTACAGGCGGTTGGGAGCAGGGCTGGATTGTTTTTGTTGAAGGTACTGACCCCGGTAATGAGTTTGGCCAGTACACTGGTGCCGACGGCGATATCATCAAAGTAAATACCGGTGCTGAAGGTGACCAGGTTACTATAAATACGCCAGATACAGCTATACAGAACTATGTTTCGTTCACCTCACGTGGTGTACCCAAGCTTAAAAATGGCGCTAGCCAGTCGGGTGTATTTCGAGTCTGTGATCAACGTGGCCTGACCAATGCGGCGGGTAATGTTGTTGCCCGTGGTGTGTTACTCAACACGTCAGGCCGTGTCCGTGTGACCAGAGATGCTGGCAGAATTGGTGCATGCCCATGATTAGTAAACTGAACAGGATAAAGTCAAAACAACGTGGGTTCACTTTGCTGGAAGCGTTGATTGCGTTCATGATCATTTCGATCGGCATGCTGGGTATTGCCTCGCTACAGCTGCTTTCGCTCAAGGCCGGTAAGACGGCGGAGTTGCGCACCCTGGCGACGTTTAAGGCTGAAGAAATCCTCGAGCGAATTCGGAGCAACCCTGAAGCGTTGGATCCAGCAAAAAGCGCAAACGGTTATGACTCTGGCCTGAATGACTGGGGTACAAGCATGGGCTGTAATGTTACGAAGTCCTGTAGCAGGGCGGAGATGGCGCTTGATGATATTTTTCAGTGGAAGCAGGATTTGCTAACCAGTATGAATACGACGGCCAAGGCGAGTGTCGCTACAATACCGTCAACGCCCGGTGTGCAACCTTATGATTCTGTTACCGTGACCATCAACTGGCAGGAAAGAAACCAGGAGTCGCAGACGATGGATAATATGAGTTACAGCGTCACCGCCTATATTTGTAATAACACAAAGTGCTGAGGCCGGGGTATAAAGAATGAATTTTAGGTATTCTAATCCAGCGCATGCATCAGGTTTCTCACTCATCGAGATGCTGGTCGCCATGCTGATCGGCCTGGTGATTATGAGCGGTGTTATGCAGCTGTACAAATCCACCCGTGATACCCAGCGCAATACCGATGACCAGCTGGCCATGCTGGGTGATGCACGTTTTGCCATTGAGGCCATCGCCTATGACTTGCGCCACGCAGGCATATGGGGCCGGCATAATAATACAGACCAAATTTATTGTCGTAAGCGTGATAATGTCTGTCCTGCCAGTGTGAAGCCGCCGGCCGCAGTTGCCGACTGTGCACCGCAGCAATATATTGATCTCAATCTGCCTCTGTATGCGGCAGATGATATGAATCCTTATTCGACGACCTGTATTCTGGGAACGTATAAAGCAGGTACCGATGTGCTGGAACTGCGTTATGCCGATACCAACCCCATGGGTGCAAACGTTTTAGCGGCAGACACAGTCTATATACGTGCCAACTATACGAATGGGCTGGTATTTCTTGGGCCAAATATACCGACAGAAAATGAGACAGGCCTGAAGCTGGCCAAGTGGAGCGATAATACTGCCAACTCGATTCATAGCCTGGTGTCCAGAACTTACTATGTCGGTGAGTATGCCGATACACCGGGTGATGGTATGCCTTCACTATACCGTGGTGATGTCGTGGCGGGCCCTGAAATGAAAAATGAAGTACTGCTAAGGGGTGTTGAAGATTTTCAGCTCGAATTCGGTATTGATAATCTGGTTGGCTATGATGGGCATGTGCATCGTTATGTGTCTGCTGCCGATATTGCGGATAATCAATGGGACGCAGTGCGCACTGTCAGGATATGGTTATTAATGCGTTCCGAGCGTGCCGATATGGATAATATCGGTGCGGCGCAAACCTTCGATTATGCAGGAAAGATTGTGACTAAAGCTAACGACGGCTATCGGCGCTACCTGGTTACCAGCGTAGTCAAGGTGCGTAATAACTTCAATACTGATCAGGTGTTTGCGGGTGCGAAATGATGAGAATGACTAATCGAACTTATCAAGTGAGCAGACGGGCAATGCCTGGCAGCCAGTCTGGCCTGGTACTGGTGGTGGCGCTGATCATACTGGTGGTGTTGACCCTGATAGGCATTTCTTCGATGAGCAGCTCGACGCTGGAAATGAAGGTGGCGGGTAATATGCAGCAGCATACGGTTGCCTTCCAGGCAGCGCAGTCACGCCTTGCTTTTGCCATGGCCGATGATCCGGTCAATCCTATTGATTATCTTATTGCTGCGGTCAATGGTGCGATACCCGACCAGACCTGTAACCCCTCGGACGGCTGCCCTAATGATGCAGCCTGGGTGGCGACGGCCACAGTTAAGTATATTGATTGTTCAAAAGGTATAGGTAGTAGTCTTGAGTCGGGTAAGGGGTTTTCTTATCGCTGGTTTGAGGTAACGGCGACCGGGGAGACGGCAACGCTTTCATCGCGTTCTGTCCAGAGGGCGGCGACCAAATTCCCGGTAAAAGGTTGTGAAGGAGATGATTTATGAAGCTGCTAATTAATCTGGTCTGTGCAATATCGTTT
>JAOUPA010000096.1 GCA_029880105.1 Gammaproteobacteria bacterium | reverse complement strand
AGTAGGCGGCTCTTCAGCTGCTAAAGCTACAGCACTAAAAAAGAAACTGGTGCTTAATAATAAAGCTTTTGATAGTAAGCGGAATTCCACTTTTAATCTCCTACTAATTATAGGTGCGATTACTACGCACCTGTATAAATAAACACTGCCTTGATGTACTTATGCCTTCACTACGTAGATTTCTTAACGACGTTTTCTAAAGCACTTACTGTTCAAAGGCTTCAGAACCACTCGAGCAAGTTAGCACTTAAAAGGAAGTGGACGCCGTCATCCTGTAAAGAGTCACCATCAACAAGTACATCGTGGAATGCATGTCCCCAATAAACCTGTGCATGAATCCTAGGTGTTGGATCCCAACGCAAACCGACACCTGCACTGGATATAAAGTCTGGATCAGGGCCATTAGGCAGCACTGTGTTATTTGCGCCGCCAGCATCAAAGAAGGGGGCTAACACAAGCACGCTTCTACCTGTAGCATCTTTCATCAACGGATAGCGATACTCCAGTGACAGGTTATATCCGTTATCACGTACTATCTGGTTCTCACGATAGCCGCGTACGCTCAAGGCGCCACCCACTGCAAACTGTTCCATGCCAAATAGCGGGTCGTTGGTAAGTTGCACATTAGTACGGAAAATGATTTGTCCCAGATCATCACCTAAAAGATTTGCCCACTGGAACTGACCAAGCCATGCAGAAAACTCCCCGCTTGGAATATTACCTTGATTGATTGTTGCATCATGAGTATCAATACCGAAACTAAACTGGGAGCGTGCTGCCAGTACTTGCTCAGAGCCTCGTTTCGTCCAGTCCTGGGAGAAGCGAATTACTGAAATCTGTAACTTACCATCAGTTGGCACACCAGCCGTAAATGGGAAACCGGTACCTAATAACTTTGATTCGCTCCTGCGTAGATCAAGCCCTAATGCCATGCTGAATTTCTGGCTCGGAGTACGATAAAAAGGATGGCTTACTCTGAAGCCAACGGTTTGTGTTTTGTTATTTACATCAATATCCTTGAATGACCCATTTACAACATCACCGTCTGAGCGGCTGGCGCTCAGGCTCAAGGTTGTATCGTGCGCATTAAGCGGAACTGACCAGTTCAGGTAACTATCCGTTAAACCTTCACTCAGGCCAACACCGGCACTGAGGATGTCACCATAACCTGTGGGGTCATATAAATAGACCGGCAACAGGATACGTGCATCACCCAAGCTAGGGGACAGGCGGTTATCAATGACCGGGGTGAATTGAAAGCGTGGGCTTTCGTTAACCTGGGTAGTAATCGTAGCTTCTCCAGGGCGGTCACCGGGTCTGAGTGCTGAATTTAAGGTCTGGATTACAGGTGACTCGAGTATGAGCTGAATCTGCTCTTGCAGATCATTAACATTGAGCGGTGGCCTTATGCCGAGTTCGAGGCGATCTTTAACATAACTTGAGTTCAGGTGTTTGTTACCGACGATTTCGATATCAGTCAAACGGCCCTCAATAATGGCTATATTGACGGTACCATCAACGACTTTCTGGTCAGGGAGAACGGCTCCGGAATTGATATAACCATGATTTATGTAATGGCGGGTCAGAGCAACGCGAAGATCTTCAAGCTCACTGCTAGAAACAACTCGATTCTGATACGGTGTGCTGATCTCCTGAAGGTCATCGACACTAAATATAGTATTGCCTGTTAGACGAATTTCTTTAACGAAGACCTTAACGCCATAAGGTACTGATTTTTTCTCTGGGACGGGTTCGTCTTTAGGTAGTGCTTCTTCTTGAACCTCGATAGGCGCCTCAGCTGGTGCGCCTGGTTGTGGGAGTTCCGGGAGGATATCTCCGGGTCTGGTAGTGCCGCCAGTCGGTGTATCAGCTGGGGCTGCAGGACCAGTTGGTTGTGCATACAGTGAACCATGGTGCAACCCAAGAGCTATGGCTAGCACGAATACTCGAGAGAGGGCGGTTAGTGATACATCAGTATTAAAAACACCGATGTTCCCTTTGCTGAATCTATTTGTAGATTCAGCTATTAAATCATCTGTTTCAGGCATAGTTAGAACGCACAGCTAATCTGGGCAGTTTGTGATCCGGGGTTGATAGCATATGCTAACCACCACTGGTTACCGCTGCTTGCAGATTTGTCTCCATTATTGTCGTTGTTGTGAGTAGTTGTTGCTGCATAGCTTGGCAAATAGCCGTCGGGATCGACAGCACGACCACCAGGGCCGGCATCTACCAGACTGCTTGCGCTTGCGCTAGTGCCACAAGGTTCGCTAATAAGACCGGTTACATCCAGATAGTTGTCTGGTAGTACGACAAGGTCTTCAGAAACGTCTTCATCTGGCGAGCTAATATTAACTGTGCCATCGATACCCAAAGCAGAAGAGGCATCAACGATGCTATTGGGAGTTGCAATGAAATTACCCGCGACTATGGTGATGTTACCACCCGGGCCACCAAAGGCATTTGCAAGAATGCTGCTTTCTTTTAGGATGACGAAGTCGGGGTCAATATCGATATTGCCACCGCCGCCAATACCGCTCTCAACTGAGGTTGTAATATCAGATTTTTCCAGATAAATCAGTTTTGGTGCCATCAGTGTAATGTTGCCGCCATCAGCTGTGATTGCGCGTGTAGAAATGGTGCCATTCACCAGCTCAATTTTGTCACCGCTATTGATTGATATGTCGCCGGCGAGCCCTGTTCCGGAGAGTTCCTGACCCGCGAGATCACCGCCGCTATCAGCAGAAACTAGCCCGCCATTTAATATGTACACAGCATTGTCAGCATTGAGAAAAACATCTCCACCGTTACCGTCACCGAATGTGCTGGTTGAGATTTCACTGCCTATGCCTGAAATTGTGATTGTATCGGTAGCATTAACGGTAACTGTACCACCGTGACCCGTACCAACGTGGATGGAGCCATCAAGGAACTCAACGCCGCTTCGGCTGCGTATGATGGCGCCATCGTTGAGGAATAAAGAGTTCACGTTTGCAGTTATGCTACCGGCATTACCTTCCCAGCCGGTGGATGTTTCTATTCGGGTGCCAGCATTCATGATCAGTGCTGGTGTATTAATTGTTATGGAGCCACCATCGCCGGGGATGAGGTCAAGGTTGGCGATTGTTATATCGCCATAAACGTCTTTGGCAAAGGCGAGAACTTCCATCAGAGTTGCATTAGGGTCTCCCATATCGAATCGATAGTCATCAAATGCATAAAGAAATATTTCCGAAAAAATATTATTGAGCACATTATCTGAAGGCTGGTAGGTGGCACCTACAATACGAGAATCTGCGCCATCGAGCGTGATTGAGCCAGCGGCGGTCAATGTGATATCGCCGGCATTACCGGAGCCGAGAGTGGCGCTACTTATTCGACCACCGTCTGTTATAGAAATATCGCCAGTTGAGTTAATTACAATATTGCCGGAATCACCCGCAAGCACGCTCTGCGAGCCAATATATGCACTGTTTGCATTACCTGTGCCTGCAATCAGGAGGTTGCCGGTATTGATGCTAATGTCACCAGCATTGCCGAGTACTAGACTGTCGGTTGTTATCTCACCTAAACCTGTAACACTGAGACTGTCAGTGGTGTTAATGGTTATGTTGCCGCTATTGGCCGTGATTAGTTCTGCGTCTACATTCCCTGGGAATGGGGGTGTGTAAGCAAAATGAACATAGCCTTGCGCGGCGATTCCTTCGAATCCATAAGCACTGGCACTACCGTCGCCGGATACATCGACGGTCTGAGCATTAATGGTCAGGCTGGGACCTGGGGCGGTTGGGTCGTCTCCATAAGAATTCATTAGGAGGATATGACCACCGCTGCTGATGGTGACATCATTTGCATTGATTACTACATTGCCATTTTCGCCGGGTGCGTTTCGATGGACGCTTATTCCGGCGAAACCAGAAATAGATACAGAGCCAGCGTCGATATTAATATCGGGAAGTTTGGCAACAGGGGATATGTCGAAGAAATCTCCGGTATAAACAAAGATTCCGGGGGCTGCCAAAGTGAGTGGATCAAAGTCTGTTCCAGTCATGATGAGGTTATCAGTGACCTTGATATTCACTTCACCACCATCTGGCAATGGCGAAAAACCGACGTACGACAGCTCCCAAGCAAAGCCGCCAGGGACGAGGACAGAGTCATCGATCACAAGATTGCCACTACGGATGTAAATATTGCTGGCATCCACAATACTGCCGCCGCTGATATTGATGTCGCCTAACTGGGCAAAGCCATCGGCGCTGATGGGCGTGCCGGGTGTTCCAATTGCCACTTCCCCAGCCGAGGTAACACTTACCAGATTCACCGTGCCGGCAGGGGCTAGCAGGAAACCAGAAGTACTGAAATCTGATGTGCCCAAATTAATAGTGCCGCCTACTAGAGAAAGAGTTTCCCCCATAGGAACTTCTAATAGCCCTGTAGGCCAGTAAAACTCATCAATGCCACCGGTATGAACTTCAATCGAGCCGGGATTGCTAGTGAGAAAACCGAAAGCTGATGGTACAGACGTACTGAAAACGCTGTTTTCTGCCACGTTGGCATAAAAAACACCGTCGGTACCGAGATTTATGTAATCGGCAGTTGTGGCATGAAACGAACCTTCGACATTTAACTGCGCGTTCGCACCGAAGATAATGCCGGCAGGATTTATCAAATACAGGTTGGTGCCAGCGAAACCAGTAGTCTGGATGGTGCCATCGATGCTTGATACGCCACCAGTGACGCGGCTAATGACATTCGTGGTTGTGAGGCCGCTATCGTTGATGAAATTAGCGGTTTGGGCAGAGGTTAGGCTGAATGAGTCAAAACTATGAAACAGATTGGTTCCAGCATTAGGCCTGTATCCATCGGTGATATCAAAATTTGGGCCTGTCGTGACTATCGAATTGATTGGAAGGCTGGTATCAGCTGTAACATCAGCATGGGCAGGAAAAGAGAGGTTGGCCAGGCCAAAAAATAATCCCCCAGTCAGAAGTGCTGAAGAATAGTTGCGTGATCCTCGTGTGGTCATAAAATCATCCTCTTCATGCCCAGGCTATGTATTTTTAAAACATTTTAAACGCCAATCGCTTCTGTCTCCGAATAGAGGAGACAGAAGCGATTGGGTTATTTCTTATTTAATTTACAGTCCGTTTATTTTAACTGCAAGCTCAATATTCAGAGTCTGGTTAAGACTGTTGGCTGTTGGCTGAACATTGCCTGTTAAATTCAACATAACGTTGGAATTGTTCGAGGTTGAGTCGAGGCCATTATTGCTTATAACAGTTGACGATAGGTCATAACATGTTGGGTAGACCAGCTCAAGCGTGTCTACGCCAAGCTCGTTAGTAACTGTTGCTTTAACTGGGCTTATGCCTTCAAGCTTTGGTGCATCCGCCAATGGGGCTACGGTAATATTACCGGCTAACAATTGTGCCTGGTCAGAAATCCATACCTTGAAAATTCCTGAGTCGTTATTGCCATTGCCGGTTTCACAGTTCAGGTTCAGTGTAGGGTGGGCCTCAACTAAAATCTCGGCCAGTTCTACCGTTTCAACATCCTGACCACCTGTGTGAGGGCCATTGTTGTTTGTTTCTTCACAAACTCGTAGTTCATTGTCAAAGCCGTCGTTGCCAATATGAGGATAGATCTCGCTATAAGGGGCGTCACCAGGGTAAACATTAGGGGCAACATTGTCATCGAATGTATCGATGTCTGATGTGCAATAGCGGCCATAAGCAGCTGTTGCAGCCCCAGCATCAGTTGGCAGGCCAGTTATGCTGTCGCAGGAACCAGTGTAGGCTGTTTCCACATAAACAAGTAGTGCGTTAGCTGTTAATATCTGTTCTTGAGTTGATCCCAGTGAATTGGCTACGCTAGCTTCTGGAAAAGCCTCCAGACATGCCTTGGTATCAATGACTTCTGTATCTACGCCTTTTATTTTTACAGTTTTGGTCGGAATACCACCATACTTGTGTGTACAGGCACCGGCTGCAACGCGCTCAGGACCACAGTTAGTGAAAGCAGGGGCTTCTTGTGGCTGACCATTGAGTACAGGTACTAGTGTTAACTCACCCGTTACATCAGCGCCATCTGAGCAGAAAAATTGGAAGGTTAAAGTTGTGCCAGGGTAATTATCCGCGCAGGCAAGGGTAGAGCCAGTCGTTGGGGTTGGGGCGCTGCCGCCGTGTTTCTTGTTCTGTTCGTCAGTAAATTTAACACAGTTGTTGCCAATGCCCGAGTTGGCATCTTCGATACATGTTGTAGTCGTAGTAGATGTGTAATTGATATTGAAAAGGAACTTTCCTGATCCATAAGGCGCATTTGTGTGATCAACGATGCCGTTACTGAGGTATTGCACGTCAGTGCTGCCATCGATGTAGACATTCCATCCACTACAGGTGGCATATTCTTCTGTGTTATTAATATCTTGCACCGAGTGAGATACTGAAATCTGGTCTCCAACAGTGGATGACCATTGTCCTTCTAAGTCCGGCCAGGAGCATCGTACACGGACACCGTGATCATGAAGATCGGTGGTGGTGCCACCTGCAACATAGGCGGTGCGGGTTCTTGCATCAGCATCATCCACTGGGGCCAAAGCTAGCAAGGCAAGTAGAGTAAACAGAGTCGATGCGAACCGACAAGAGAAAAATCGTTGAACATCAGTATTCATGGTACAACCTCCAGTATTTTTTTATCATTTGGCATGCCTGCTTGATACGGCTTCCATAATTTCTTTTATGTTTGTACTTATTAAGGTACACCACAAAGCTTTTTATATCGATTGCCGTATTTTTGCGACAATTATATTTATACTGATTCAGACAGCATAAATCATGCCATCTATAACATTTCTTTGTTTATCAGTAACTTAACGTTTAAAAAACGTTAGCTATGCACTAGTAAGATGCATATGTGTAATAAAAGGTGACACATATGGATGCATTTAGTGACATATGTCAGCATATGTTAAGCATAATTTCCTGAAAAGCAATGATAACAATTTTGATTTGCTAACGAGTTCACATTTTTTAACCTGGATTTTTAAAGTCCACGGGTTATTTATCGAATATGCAAAATAATAGATATTCTTCAATACGTTATATTTATTTAAATGTGTCGGCCTTTGCAATGAAATCTCAAGGGATGCATCAGTCACGGTCGTAGGTTAGTCAGAATAGAATATTCACAATGAAAATTGAACATGACGTCGCCATTGTAAAGTTTGTGTACAATCTGAAGAAACGGGTATGATGCGTTATTTTTAACATAAAACACCACTACAGATTAACT
>JAOUPA010000095.1 GCA_029880105.1 Gammaproteobacteria bacterium | reverse complement strand
GGAGGGCGCGAGCCTTTCTGGTGAAATTCTGGAAACTTTAAAAGCAGACATTCTACTTCGCCTCAAATCCATACTCGGTATGATTCAGCAGAACAAGGAGCTACCCGCGTGGGGCGACACATCTACCTGTAACTACTGCCACTTTGACGGTTTATGCCGAAGAGACACCCTGGATAATTCATCAATAGAATAGCCGGGCCTTATATTGCAAAAACTATAAAGCCCGGCCTGCATTAATTACTTAACAGCGTAGACGGAACCATCAACACTGCTAAAGTAAACCTTACCACTGTCGACAACAGGTGATGAGAAAATTTTATCTTCAGTGGTATATTTCCATTTATATTCACCGTTAGACTCATTTAAAACATACATATTCTGATCAGTACTACTTATGTAAACCAGGCCTGAAGCAACAACTGGCGAAGAAAACACTGGTCCTTCGGTACGATATTCCCATTCACGGTAACCGGTATTCCTGTCATACCCATAAACATAACCGTCCTTACTACCAAAGATAACCAGACCACCGCTCAATGCTGGCGAAGACAATACCTGGCCTGCCGTTTTCTTTTTCCAGACTTCCTGACCGGTTCGAATATTAACAGCATACATATATTTATCATCGGCACCAAAATAAACATTATCTTCATCTACAGCAGGTGAAGAATGAATTTTATGTCTCAATGGGAAACGCCAGAACTCCTGGCCTGTTTCTATATTTACAGAGTACATCATACCCTTGAGCGTACCGAAAAAGAGGTAGTCGCCTTTAATTGCTGGTGAAGAATAGATACCACCCTTTGCATTAAACTTCCATTTCTCACGACCACTATCAATATCGATCGCATACATAAAGCCATCTTCAGCACCAAAATAAACTGTGCCATTGTGCGCTACAGGTGAAGAAGAAATAGGCCCATTAACCGGGATTTGCCAGTGCACTGCACGTGTCTCTGCATCTATCGCATAAAAATTCTTATCCCAGCTACCAACAAACACATAGCCATCAGCCAGTGCCACTGATGATTCAACATTTGCCCCGGTCCTGAAAGTCCAGTTTACTTTGCCAGTTCCCTGGTCAATTGCATATAGCTGACCGTCATTACATCCAATGTAAATATTATTACCATCAGCAACAGGCGATGCATAAGTTTTATCTGGTAGTCGGTATTTCCATGCCAGCGTATCCAGTGAACTTGGCCCCGAGCTCGACATTATTCCGGTATGACTAATATCACCACGATACATTGCCGTAGCACCACCACAACCCACCAACGCAACCGAGGCAGCAACCAGAACTGAAGTTAGAAATTTTTGCTTAATCATATTGCTCTCCATATAGGGCCTTCTACAGGCATCACTCAACTAATTATTTTATCCAACAAGGATAGACCAAAGATCCAACAATCTGAAGCATTCGTTGCCGCAATAATACAATTATCTGGTAGATGACACAAAACCGGCACCGGTATGGCATAACAACTCATAACTGATAGTATCTGCATGTTTTGCAACAACATCTACAGACAACTCCCTGCCCCATAGCACAACACGTTCACCGACTGAAATCTCAACACCACGGAGATCAACACAAAGACTGTCCATTGAGATACGACCCACCAATGGACATAACGCACCATTAATCCAGACAGGCGTTCCTGATTTTGCATGGCGAGGATAACCATCCGCATAACCCGCGGCAACTACACCCACTCGCATATCCTCAGGACACTGCCAGAGACTACCATAACCGATTGCATCGCCCTGCTTCAGATTCTGCACTGCAATCAACCGTGATTCGAACTGCATGACTGATTTTAAATTTAATTCTTCTGCTGATTTTCCATTCAGCGGTGAAGAGCCATATAGCATAATACCTGGCCTCACCCACTGCTTATGGCTATCTGGCAAAGCAATCAGCGCAGCCGAATTAGCCATGCTGATATCATGAATTCCAGTCTGATCGGCTATGCTGTTTAAAACAGAAAGCTGCTGCTGGTTCAGGGAGTGATCAGGATCATCTGCATTGGCAAAATGACTCATCAGGCGAATGTTTGCGACTGAACCACAAGCCCGCAAACGCTGACAACAGGCCTCGACCCTGTCAGCTGGCACACCCAGCCTGTGCATACCTGTATCTACCTTTAACCAGACATCGAGCGTTACCTCAGCACATTGCTCGAGCAAATCTACTTGCGACGGATGATGAATAACAGGCTGGATATTGTGACTGGCCAGTAATTTGAGTTCATCAAGACTGGAAAAACCCTGTAATACGATCAAGACCTTGGTAACACCGGACTGGCGTAGCAAGACTGCTTCATTGGGGGTCGCCAGTGCAAAGGCATCGGCACCGGATAAAACAGCTGCCGCATTATGTACACCATGACCATAGGCATTTGCCTTGATCACAGCAATGACCTTACTGTCAGGTGCAAATGCTTTTACCTGACTGAGGTTATGCCGCAGTGCTTCATTATCAATACTGACCTGTGCAATTCTTGTGTGCATAATCGCAGACGAGAGCAAGAGAACCCCTACTCAAAACCGTCGTTGCTGTACATTTCAGGCATGTGATCGTCAAAACGCGTGTACTTACCGTGAAAGGTCAGGCGTACTTTTCCGATAGGACCATTACGCTGCTTCCTATAATAATTTCAGCAGTACCTTTATCAGGGCTATCTTCGTTATAGACCTCGTCGCGGTAGACAAACAAAATAATATCTGCGTCCTGCTCGATCGCACCCGATTCACGCAGGTCTGACATTACCGGGCGTTTATCAGGTCGCTGCTCCAGACCGCGATTCAACTGCGAGAGCGCAATCACCGGCACATCCAGTTCTTTCGCCAGTGCCTTCAGGCTACGTGAAATTTCAGAGATTTCAGTCGCCCTGTTTTCACTACCACCAGAGACCTGCATCAACTGTAAGTAATCGATAACAATCAAACCCAGGCCGTGTTCACGCTTAATACGACGGGCACGGGCACGTACCTCGTTTGGCGACATCGCTGGCGTATCGTCGATAAATAACTTGGTTTCAGAGAGCATTGAGATCGCCGATGTAATCCGCGGCCAGTCTTCATCGGTCAGTTCACCTGTTCGAATGTGGTGCTGATCGATACGGCCCAGTGATGAGATCATACGCATAGCGAGCTGCTCGCCGGGCATTTCCATACTAAAGACAGCCACGGACAACCTGCCTGAGAGTACAGCAGATTCAGCAATATTCATCGCAAACGTCGTTTTTCCCATTGATGGTCGACCAGCGACAATCACCAGGTCACCACCCTGAAAGCCTGTGGTTTTCTTATCCAGGTCAGTAAACCCGGAGGCCACTCCGGAGACCGCGCCCTTGGTCTCGAATAGATAGTCAATACGCTCCACAGTTTTGGATAACACCTGACTAATTCCACGGACACCCGTCTGCCCACGTACTTTCTGCTCAGCAATGGCAAAGACTTGCTTCTCGGCATTTTCCAGCAATTCAGAACTATCTCGACCTTCTGGCTGATAACCGCTGGACGCGATATCAGTACCCACACTGATCAACTGGCGCAGCACTGAACGCTCACGCACGATATCCGCATAGGCAACAATATTGGCCGCACTCGGCGTGTCCTTGGCCAGACGCCCAAGATAGGCCAGGCCACCTGCATCGGCCAACTCATCATTCTGTGCCAGCCACTCGGAGAGGGTGACCACATCAAAGGGCTGGTTTTTGGTCTCCAACGAGGCAATGGCCCTGAAAATCATTCGATGGTCATGACGGTAGAAATCTTTCTCAGCAAGGCGGTCAGCAATCTTTTCCCAGGCACGATTATCGAGCAATAAACCACCAATGACAGCCTGTTCCGCTTCAATAGAATGCGGCGGTACCTTCAGGTTATCGGAACGGACAGAGGTAGGAAATGTAACAGTGTCAGACATGGGCTAATAGTGCCACAAAACTCTATAAATTTGAAAAAGAAAAGGCCCGCAAAGCGAGCCTTTTCTGCATTATAGCGATGCTATTTCAGCTAATTTGCTTAGCTTTCATCACCAATAACAGTCAACTTCACAATTGCGTCGACATCAGCATGCAGGTGCAGTGCGATCTCATATTCACCAGCCTGACGTAGCGGACCCTCTGGAAGACGAACCTCACGCTTGGCTACTTTTACACCAGCCGCTGTCACTGCCTCAGCAATATCGCTATTACCAATTGAACCAAACAACTTGCCTTCCGAGCCAGATTTGGCAGTAATGCTGACTTCCAGTTTGGCCAGTTGATCACGACGAGCTTCTGCAGCAGCCAGCGCATCAGCAGCCGCTTTTTCAAGCTCAGCACGGCGTGCTTCAACTTCAGCAATATTTGCAGCGCTAGCGATTTTTGCTTTACCGGTTGGCAGCAGGTAATTGCGTGCAAAACCAGATTTCACGTTAACCAGATCGCCCAATCCACCCAGTCGATCAATTTTTTCAATCAGAATGACTTCCATCGTTCGTAACCTCTAAAGTAATTCGAGCAACCGATTACTGTGTAATCAACCGCCTTCTAAAATCTATCCAGGCATCTGAGATTCCCAAAAGGATCATCAATGCCGCCACTTCTGGCGAAAAAAACATCACCAAATATATCAGGTACAGCCAAACCTTGTTCAACCGTTTCCCGTCAAACACAGCATGTAAAATCGACACACTCTGCGTTGTATACAATGCCAGCACCACTAGCAACATGGCATACCACAGTTCTGAACCCGCCAGTGCTACGATAACAACAATAAGCATCGCAAATATTGCTGTTGTCTTACCCAGATTCAGCGCCTTAAATTCCTTGCCGAAGCCACCAGGGTTAAAAATCACTGCCTGCCACCAACGTGCCAGAAACAAGCTAATCATGGTGCCAAATAAAACGCTACACACTAGCAACCCGGGAATCATTTTAATCGCCAGATCCTTAACATCCTGTAGCACCTCAAGGCTCCATTGCCCCTGAGACTGCTCATACAACTGCTGTGCCATTAAATCCATAGGCTCCCGCCAGTACTCCCCCATATTAGGAAAGAAGGCATACAGCCCTGCAATCGCCAGCAGGCTAATCCCAGAGATTAACTGCAAGCTAGCCGCCAGTGTACTAGTGCGCAACATATAAGCAGCAAGCCAAACCGGTAGCCAGGCTGCAAGCAAAAAATACAACACCATCGATGGCGCAGCAAAAATCAGGCTGGCAAATACCGTTGTACCTGCCGCTGTCATGCCGATTACCAGCGATGTCTGCCTGTTATCCTTAACCAGCGCCACCAGACCGACGGCCGCCCCACTCAACCATATAAATGGAATGAGCAGAATCCCCAGTATAGCCAGTGTTGCAGCTACCAGAGCCGCCTGACTTGGCCCCTTCAGTATCAATCTAGCAAGAAATACCATTTATTAATGACAATCCTGTTTCAAGGATTGCATCTCTACCGATCCTTAAACGAACGATTACTTATCGTGGCTATCAGAATATGGCAGCAACGCCAGATAACGAGCCTGTTTGATAGCTCGAGTTAACTGACGCTGGAATTTCGCTTTTGTACCAGTAATACGGGCAGGTACGATCTTCCCGCTTTCAGAAATATACCCTTTCAGCAGCTCAAGATCTTTATAGTCTGCATTATCAATGCCTTCTGCAGTGAAACGGCAGTAACGTTTACGTCTAAAATATGATGACATGTGATTCTCCTCGTTTACTCTGCGGTGACTTCGTCTTCACTTTCATCGTCAAGCGAATCAGTGTCGTCTTCATATACTTCAGGAGTTTCTACTCTTGGAGCACGCTTGGGCGCCGCATCTTCCTCTGCCTTGGCTTTAGCCAAAGGAGACATTTCAGTGATCGCTTCATCGCATTTCATGATCATGCTGCGAATTACGGCATCGTTAAAACGGAAAGCTGTCTCAAGCTCTTCGCGTGTCGTTTCGTCGCATTCGATATTCATCAATGCATAATGAGCTTTATAGATTTTGTTGATTGAATAAGCCAACTGGCGTCGACCCCAATCTTCAACACGGTGAATCTTGCCGCCATTTCCTGTAATCATACCTTTGTAACGGTCGATCATGGCTGTAACTTGTTCGCTCTGGTCAGGATGAACCAGAAACACTACTTCATAGTGTCGCATATTATTATTCCTCTCGGTTTACGCCCCCTGTCAATGCAGTGGAGCGAGGGATAGTCAAATTTTCAGGGCGAGAATTCTAGCGACATTTAACTAGAGATACAAGTACTTAAATACCAAAATAAACACTTTCTTACTATAAAAATCAAATCTTTATGTTTTAACACCTACGCCAGCTGGTTTTGCCATCCTTATCTTCCAGTTCGATATTCATCGCATGCAGTTGGTCTCGAATTCGATCTGCCTCTGCCCAGTTCTTGCTCGCGCGCGCGTCCAGTCGTTGCTGGATCAGGGATTCAATCTGCTCGACATCATCGTTATCACCGGCACCAGCCTGCAAATATGCCTCGGGATCAGCCTCAAGCAACCCCAGTACATTCGCGAGTCTTTTCAGCAAACCGGCTTTTTGCAGTGCCAGTTCCATATTTTCTTCACGCAGGCGATTCACCTGCCCTGCTAGATCAAACAGTACGGCAATCGCCTCTGGCGTATTGAAATCATCCTCCATAGCCTTATTAAATTTGGCTTCTGCCTCATCTTCAACCAGCGCAGTCGATGGCACATCAAGTCCGCGCAGGGCGTTGTACAGACGTGTTAGTGAGGCTCGTGCAGCATCAAGTAACTGGTCTGAATAATTCAACGGGCTACGGTAATGACTGGCCAGGACAAAATAACGAATTTCTTCACCCTTGTAGAGCTTGAGAATTTCACGCACAGTGAAAAAATTACCCAGTGACTTGGACATCTTTTCATCGTTGATACGGACAAAGCCATTGTGCATCCACAGGTTAACAAACTTTTCACCGGTGGCACCTTCAGACTGTGCAATTTCATTTTCATGGTGCGGGAACTGAAGATCCTGACCACCGCCGTGGATGTCAAAATGGTTACCCAGACAGCAGGTGGACATGGCCGAACATTCAATATGCCAGCCGGGGCGACCCTTACCCCAGGGAGAATCCCAGGAAGGCTCTTCGGGCTTGGCAGCTTTCCACAGGACAAAATCCAGTGGGTCATTCTTGTGAGGATCTACCGCAACACGTTCGCCTGCACGGAGGTCTTCCAGGTGCTTGCCTGAAAGCTGCCCATAAGTCGCAAATGAACTAACATCGTAATAGACATCACCATTAGCAGCCGCATAGGCATGGCCTTTTTCAATCAGGGTTTTCACCATGCGGATAATGTCATCGATGGAGGTCGTAGCCCTGGGCTCCTCACTTGGTGGCGACACACCCAGTTCAGCCGCATCTTCGTGCATAGCCCTGATAAAACGCTCTGTTA